>JABISU010000022.1 GCA_018700255.1 Flavobacteriales bacterium
AATTAACGAGTATAAGAAATTGTTCGAAGTAGATGGAGCAATAGAACTTGCTCCACTTAAGAAAAAGTACCGTTTATTAGTGAAGGAATGGCACCCTGATAAATTTACTGACGGAGGAGATAAAGCTCTCGAAGCTGAGGAGATGAGTCGCCGTGTTATAGATGGTTATCACTTCCTTGTGAGTATTGCTCCTGCTACGAAAGAAGCGAATTTGGAGGAGTTTACTTCAACAACTACTGAGTCAATGATAGATGATCTACAGCACAAAGGTCTGAGGCTTGAGATTTCTTTTACTGACGGAAATACATATGAGTTCTTCGGTGTAAATAAGCAGCTTTACACAAAGCTGTTGAACTCTGATAAACAGCTAAGGTTCGCTCGAAGGAAGATTTTTACTTCTTGCGTTTACCGCAAAGCGAAGAGCGGAACAAAGGAAGAGTAAGAAGGTTTTAAATTAATTTGAGAAAGTCAACTTCAACAAGGTTGGCTTTTTTTTTAACCTTACATCCCAGATTTATACTTTTATTCTTACAGTTAGAGTAATTATTATTTGAATAATTTTGTATTTATGTCTATAAGAACATCGCAGATGTTCTTACATATGCACTACTTTCACACTCATGATTAAAGGGCCGTTTAAGAATCCGTTTTTTGTAGCTGTAGTATTGATAGCTGTGATTACAATCGGAGCCGTAGTAGTACCTAAGATGCAGGTTGATATACTGCCGGCTTTCCGAAAGTCTGCTATGCAGATTCTCACGTTATATCCAGGAATGCCCACAGAAGTAGTGGAGAAGGATATAACGAGCAGAATGGAGCGTTGGACTGGCCAGTCGAATGGAATCCTTAAACAGGAGTCAAAGTCTTTGATGGGAGTAAGCATAGTGACGAATCACTACCGTTCGGATATTGATCCAGCGGAGGCGATGGCCAATACATCTGCCTATGCAATGAGCGATATGTATTACCAACCACCTGGAACTCTACCTCCGATGGTCCAACCTTTTGACCCCACTGCGTCAACTCCTCTAATGCTACTTACTGCTTCCAGCGATGTGAAATCGGGGAAAGAGCTCTACGATGTTGCTTACTACGCTTTGAGACAAATGTTGTCTGGTGTAAAAGGTATCATTGCTCCAGCTGCATACGGAGGGTCTAAGCGAAGGATTCATATTTATGTGGACCCTGTTATGCTCGAAGCTTACAATCTCACTTCTACTGAAGTAAATGACGCGATTAAGCACAACACAACGATGATCCCTTCTGGGATAGCTGAGATAGGCGACATCAACTACAGTATTGACGCCCAGGGGATGATTAAGAATGTCGAGGATTTTAATGACATTGTTGTGGCAATTGTGGATGGCAGAGTTATTCAGGTTAAGGATATAGGTTTTGCTGCAGACGCAGCTGCAATCCAAACAAACATAGTGAGGGTAGATGGGAAAAATCAGGTATATCTCCCTATTTTCAAACGCTCAGGCAGTAACACTATTGAAGCAGTAGAAGCTGTACAAGCGGCTCTGCCTAAATTGAAAGAGAGACTTCCAGACGATGTAAACCTCAATGTAATTTTCGATCAAAGTTCGTACGTAAGACGATCCATTTCTGGATTGCTATTCGCCGGGTTAGGCGGACTGATTTTAGTGGCATTGGTTCTTTTAGTTTTCTTAGGAAACTTTCGTTTTGCCTCAATAGCTGTATTTGCGATTCCTCTTAGTGTTCTTGCAGCCCTTGTCGCCTTGCATGGATTGGGACAAGGCCTCAACTCGATTACTTTAGGTGGGATAGCGCTTGCTTTAGGACTTTTAGTAGATAATGCCATTGTAATACTTGAGGATATTGAGAGGAGAATGTCTAAAGGAGCGGAGTCTATGGATGCCGCTAAAGAGGCAGCATCTACAATGGCTGGTCCGGTACTGGCTTCGACATTAGCGATAGTAGCTGTGTTTGTGCCGATTTTATTCTTCGAAGGGATAGCAAGTGACCTATTTGGCCCATTGGCCTTGACAGTGACAGCGTGTATGTTATCTTCTTATGTGTTATCAATAGCAGTGGTGCCTCTTGCAGCTGGGATTTTTATGAGAGGGCGAATTGTGGGGGTAAAGTCTGATGCGAAAGCGAAATCTGGATTTAATGGCGCATTAGATAAGTTAGAATCGAGATATGAAAGTTCGCTATCGAAGATGGTGAAACGCCCCATGTTTATAGGGGTATTAATGGTTGCCATGACGGCATTAGCTGTTATCGGAGTGGGGGAGACGGGGTATGAGCTTTTCCCGAAAGAAGATGTTGGACAGTTAGAGATTCAAGTGAGGATGCCATCAGGCACAACATTGAAAGCTTCTGAGGCGAAGATTGAGAGTATGGAAGAAATAGTGAGGGGTGAGCTTGGAAGTGATCTTAATTTAGTGATTTCGAACATAGGAGTTTTCTATGATCTGCCAGCTGCATATACACCAAATTCGGGAACGCAAGATGCATTTATAGGCGTTCAACTTGCAGAAAACGCAGAGGTTTCTACGGATGAATATGCTTCACGTCTCAGAAATAGCTTCACGGATGTGTTTCCTGGGGTGGAGTTCAGTTTTTATACTGGCGGACTTATGACGGCAGCTTTAAATGAAGGTAAACCAGCGCCCATAGATGTTAGGATAAAAGGAAATAAACTCGAAGTCTTACGAGATATAGCGGAGCAGGTGAGGAATGAGATAAGGCAGGTTGATGGAATCGTGGATGCAAGAGTGCTTCAGCGTTTAGACCAACCCACGAAAGAAGTTGATATCGACAGAGAGAGAGCAGCGAGAATGGGCGTGGACCCCGTTGATGCTATTAAGAATATGGTAGCCGCCTTTAGTTCGACAGCGACATTCGATAAATCGTTTTGGATAGATGAAGGAAATGGAAATCATTACTATGTGGGTGTTACTTATCCTGAGTATGAAATAGATGGTGAGGATGTGCTCGGTAGTGTCTTAGTCGCAAGTAAAACACAGGAAAAGCCTATTCCGTTTAGAAATTTTTCTATTGTAAGAAATAGAAATACAGCTGTGGAGATTAATCATCACAACCTTTCTCGTGTTTTTAATGTTTATGCCAATGTAGAAGGGCGTGATGTGGGGAGGACTTCTGCTGATATCGAAGATCGTATTGCTGATATAAAGGCCAATCTTCCTCGTGGATACTCACTCGATCTTGATGGTGAGGTGAGCGTAATGCGTAGTTCTTTTGCGAATTTAGGATTGGGACTAGGGTTAGCTCTACTTTTTGCTTACTTGATTGTAGTCCCACTATTCAGGTCATTTAAACAGCCCATAGTAATGCTATTAGCATTCCCTCCAGCTTTAGCAGGAGTTGTGGGCTTACTCTATTTTACTGGAACTCCTCTGAGCATCCAAGCTTTAATGGGAGCTATCATGGTTGTGGGTATTACAGTGTCAT
>JABISU010000235.1 GCA_018700255.1 Flavobacteriales bacterium
ACGAGAATGCGAATTTACATGCCTTACAAGGACTTTTCCCTAAACTTCGCATCGTTTCTCGAGGGCACGATATTCGAGTAAAGGGGAGCCGCGAAGATGTAGGGAGATTTGAAGAGGTGATGAGAATGGTTGTTTGGCATGTCGACAGGTATTTAAGCCTGACAATAGACGACCTTGAAAGGCTTTCAAAATCTAATGAAACCAAAGTCATGCGCGATGCAGGAGCTGACGATGTAATCGTTCACGGCCCTGGAGGTAACAGAGTTATCGCCCGCACCCCTAACCAACACAAATTGGTAGAAGCTGTCTCTGAACACGATATGGTTTTCGCTGTGGGGCCTGCTGGAACAGGGAAAACCTACACAGCCGTTGCCCTTGCTGTGAAAGCACTTAAGGACAAGCGTGTAAAGAAAATTATCCTAACAAGACCGGCTGTTGAAGCTGGCGAAAATCTCGGTTTTCTTCCCGGGGACATGAAGGATAAACTCGACCCCTACCTCCAACCCCTCTACGACGCTCTCACCGATATGATTCCATACGATAAGGTCGCCGAGCATATGGAAAATGGTGTAATAGAAGTAGCCCCCCTAGCTTTTATGCGTGGGCGAACTTTAGATAAAGCTTTCGTCATTTTAGACGAATCCCAAAACACAACAATCCCTCAAATCAAGATGTTTCTCACACGCATGGGGCGAGACGCGAAATATATCATCACCGGAGACGAAACCCAGGTCGACCTGCCTCACAAACAGAAGTCCGGACTTGTTCACGCTTTAGAAATCCTCAAAGACGTTGAGGGCATTTCTACAGTTCGCCTAACAGGGGTTGATGTAATGCGCCACCGTCTTGTACGTGCTGTCATAACCGCCTTCGGAAAGGAACAGAATAAATAACTGTGAAATCAATTACTGTGAACAACCCTACTCCTATTACGAAAACCGATTTTCATTTTTCAGGCCAAACAGCAGCTTATTTCGGTAAGGTTCGCGACATGTACACCATAGGAGATGACCTCATGGTTGCCGTTGTTTCTGATAGGATAAGCGCCTTCGACGTCGTTATGCCACGTGGGATTCCCTTCAAAGGGCAAGTCCTAAATGGAGTTGCATCTATTTTCCTAGATGCCGTATCTGACATCGTTCCCACTTGGAAAATTGCCACCCCAGATCCAAATGTAACAGTGGGGCATCGTTGCGAACCTATCCGACTCGAGATGGTCATACGTGGATATCTTACCGGACACGCACACCGCGAGTACACCTCCGGGAAACGCTCCTTATGTGGAACCACCATGCCTGAAGGGTTAAGTGAACATGACCAATTCCCTATACCCATCATCACCCCAGCTACTAAAGCTGAGGAAGGTCACGATGAAGACATCTCACCAGCTGACATCCTCTCTAGAGGTATCGTCAGCCATGACGTCTATGCCGAACTCGAACGCATAACTCGTGCTCTTTTCACACGTGGAACAGAAATAGCCGCTTCTAAAGGACTTATACTTGTTGATACAAAATACGAATTCGGAATGCATAACGGGAAGATTATGCTCATAGACGAGATACACACCCCTGATAGCTCTAGATTTTTTTACGCTGATGGTTACACAGAGCGACAAGCTGCAGGCTTACCACAAAAGCAGCTTAGTAAGGAATTCGTCCGAGAGTGGCTTATGTCCAACGACTTCATGGGACTCAAAGGGCAAACTTTACCTCCTCTCACAGAAGATTTCATCAAACTCGTCTCCACACGATATATCGAACTCTTCGAAAAAGTCACCGGGTCTGAATTTATCATGAACTCCTCAGATTCTCCCCTTGATCGCATAGAAAAAAACGTCGAAGAATGGCTAGCTAATAGAACATGATCTGAGAACTATTATGAGTCGCAAAAAGAAAAACAACACTCCCTGGCAAGCTGACGCCTTAGAAGCCGTCCGCACTCTACGTGCTGGAGGAGTAATAATTCATAAATCCGATACCGTCTGGGGAGTAGCGTGTGACGCCACAAACTCCGATGCCGTATCAAAGCTACGAAAGCTAAAGATGCGCGACGACGCCTCTCCCATCCTTGTCCTCGTTGCTGATATTGGCCTGATTGAGAGACATTACTCTGAAATACCCGATGCCGCTTGGGATTTATTCGAGCACAGCAACCGACCGACGACTGTTATTATGCCGGGCGCAAAAGGAGTCGACCCAAGCATCCTCGGTCCTGATGACTCACTCGGCATTCGCCTTATCCATGACGAGTGGACACAATTCGTCGCCCGCGGATTAGCACGCCCTCTTGCGAGTTCTAGCGCTAACATCACCGGTTCGCCCACCCCTATCAACTACGACTCTATCTCCCCTGAAATTCTAGACGGAGCCGATTTTACCAGTTTACACAGGCGCTCCGAACTAGATAGCCCCAACTCCTCATTCATTGCTGCCTTTGACACCTCTGGTAGATTTAAAATTCTACGCAGCTAAATATCCATAGCTACTTATCTATAGATTAGATTTGCAACCTTCTAAATTCGACTTTTTTTTTGAACTATAAAAAATCCCTACAGGACAGCATTTTCAAAGCTATCGGAAAAATAGCCGATAAGCGTGGGGAGCGTGTGTTTGTTATCGGAGGATTTGTTCGGGATCTAATCTTAGACAGACCGTCGAAGGATATAGACATTGTAACCGAAGGAAAGGGAATCGATCTTGCGAGAGATGTTGCTAAAGAATTAAAAATCCGCAAAGTCAACGTATTTAAAAATTTCGGCACCGCTATGTTCAACTTCGGCGACCTAGAAGTTGAGTTCGTAGGTGCGAGGAAAGAGTCTTATAATCGTGGCAGCCGAAAACCTGTCGTTGAAGACGGTACCCTTGAGGACGACCAAAACCGCCGCGATTTCACCATCAATGCTATGGCTCTCTCCCTAAATTCAAAAAACTACGGTGAACTCATAGATCCTTTCAATGGTATGCGCGACCTCGACTTAGGAGTTATACGCACCCCTCTCGATCCTAATATTACGTATAATGACGACCCACTTAGGATGATGCGCGCCGTAAGGTTCGCTACGCAATTAGGTTTCACTATCGTTCCTGAAAGCATAAACGCCCTTAAGCGTAACGCCACTAGATTGGAGATTATCTCTATGGAGCGAATACATATCGAATTGAATAAAATCATTCTCGCTAATCGTCCCGGACAAGGATTTAAAATCCTTGCTAAGACTGGCCTTCTAGAGCAATTCTTTCCTGAGATGGTAGATCTTCAAGGGGTCGAAAAACGTAACGGTATAGGACACAAGGACAACTTCCTTCATACTCTGCAAGTTTTAGAAAACGTTAGCGACAAGAGTGATGACCTATGGTTACGGTGGGCTGCTATACTTCATGACATCGCTAAACCTCCTACTAAGAGATTCGATAAAAGAAACGGTTGGACTTTCCATGGTCATGAGGATAAAGGAGCACGTATGACACCTGTAATTTTTAAACGTCTTAAGCTCCCTTTAGACGCAAAAATGAAGTTCGTACAAAAACTTGTACTTCTCCACCTTAGACCTATCGCCCTCACTAAGGAAGTTGTTACAGATAGTGCAATACGAAGGTTACTTTACGAAGCTGGAGATGATATAGACGCACTTATGATCCTATGTCGTGCAGATATCACTTCTAAAAATGAAGCAAAAGTCGAGAGATACCTTAAAAACTACGATATCGTAATTAAAAAATTAAAGGAAGTCGAAGAAAGCGATTCTATTAGAAATTTCCAACCACCCGTAACAGGTGAGATGATTATGAAAACCTTCGGCATCCCCCCCTCACGACCCATAGGAGATATTAAAAAAGCCATTAAGGAAGCCATTCTTGAAGGAGATATAAAAAATGATCCTGAAGAAGCCTTCGAGTTAATGTTAAAGCTTGGCTTAGAGATGGGACTTAAAAAGGGTTAATCTTTCCCCTTCCAACCATCGCGAAGAGTAACTGTGCGGTTGAACACCAATGCGCCTTGTTTAGAGTAACGAGAGTCCGGAGTGAAGTATCCTAAGCGGGTAAACTGGTAGGTAGTGCCGTGGGTTGCTGACGCTAGAGAGGGCTCAAGTTTACAGCATTTTAGAATCTCTAACGAACTCGGGTTGAGAAATTCTGTAAACTCTTGATCTTTATGTCCATCTGGATTATCATCGGAGAAGAGACGATCATAGAGGCGGACTTCTGCATCGATGGCTTTTGTGGCTTCTACCCAATGAAGGGTGCCTTTTGCTTTAATGCCACTCGTATCAGAGCCACTCTTAGAGTTGTCGAAATAGTTTACGTGAACCTCGATTACATCGCCTGAGGGGTTGCAGACATGATCTACATACTCGACTTTGTATGCACTCTTGAGGCGGACGACTTTACCTGGAGCAAGTCTGAACCATTTTCTGTTTGCTTCTATCTTGAAATCCTCAGATTCGATATATAGCTCGCGCCCAAAAGGGAGGTCACGATATCCAGAGTCAGGATCCTCGGGGTTATTCTCAGATGGGAGCATTTCAATTTGTGACTCGGGATAGTTGAGTATTACAAGTTTTATAGGATTTAGAACCGCCATTACACGGGGGGCGACACGGTTGAGGTCGTCACGGATCGCAAACTCTAAGAGCCCCACGTCAATTATATTTTCTCGCTTTGCCACTCCTACTCTATTGATAAACTCACGAATGCTTGTAGGAGTATATCCCCGACGTCGTAGTCCACTGAGAGTAGGCATCCGCGGATCATCCCAACCATCGACATATCCATCTTCTACTATCGAAAGAAGCTTTCGCTTAGACATAACAGTGTAGTTGAGATTGAGTCTAGCAAATTCAGTTTGGCTCGAAGGGAATATCTCAAGATTCTCTATATACCAATCGTATAAAGGACGGTGTACCTCAAACTCTAGCGAGCAAAGACTATGTGTAATGCCTTCGATACTATCTGACTGACCGTGAGCGAAATCGTACATCGGGTAAATGCACCATTTATCTCCCGTTCGATGGTGTGTGGCAAACAAAATACGATACATCAGCGGGTCACGAAGGTGCATATTTGGGTTTCCCATATCAATTTTTGCGCGCAGAACACAGTGTCCAGCTTCGAACTCACCAGCTTTCATTCTCTCAAATAGGTCAAGGTTCTCTTTAGGGGTTCTATCGCGAAAAGGGCTATGTGTTCCGGGTTGGGTTGGAGTGCCTTTTTGCTTTGCTATATCATCTGAAGACTGGTCATCGATGTATGCCTTACCGTCGTCAATAAGTTTGAGGGCATACTTATATAATTGGTCGAAGTAATCGCTCGTAAAGAACTCTCCTCCATTAGGTTTAAAACCAAGCCATTTAATATCCTCTCGTATTGCATCAACGTACTCTACATCTTCCTTGATGGGGTTTGTATCATCAAAACGAAGATTCGTTTTTCCACCAAATTCCTCCGCCAAACCGAAACTTATGCAGATAGCTTTAGCGTGACCGATGTGTAAATATCCGTTTGGCTCAGGAGGGAAACGTGTATGAACTATCCCTCCATATTTTCCCGCCGCAATATCAGCGTCAATTTTTTGCTGTAAGAAGTGGCGACTTGTGTTTTCTGACATGTAGCAAAAATACAATGCTCGCCTTATCTTTGTACAAGCACTTAATAAGTTTATCAGGAGTTTATGATATATAATTCAAGCACAGAAACCAAGGAAGAAGTCTTAGTAGATGTAAAAATCGATATGGGCTGGAAGATTGTTGTTTACAACGATGACCACAACACTTTCGACCACGTCATTGAGAGGCTCGTCGCGACCTGCGGGCACGAGCCCCTTCAAGCTGAACAATGCGCTATGATCATACATTTCAAAGGGAAATGCTCAGTAAAGAGTGGTTCGTATAACGAATTAGAACCTATGTGCACATCTCTTTTAGAGGCCGATATTACAGCTGAAATAGAGCCTTGAAATATTGTGCTATGAGGTTGTTATTACTTGTTCTTTCGTTAATCCCTTTTTGTTTAAAAGCCCAAATATTTACAAATAGCGCTCCTCAATGGGGTATAACACAGCATGATTGGGATGGTGTATATGGATCAGGTGTTTCAACAGCAGATTGGAATATGGATGGATGGGATGACTTAACATTTGGCAATTCATCTGGAGAATTAAGAACTTTTATAAACAATCAAGGAAATGGATTTACATCTATTCATTTACCTATTACTCAGCAAACAGAATCAAAGTCAATAATGTGGTTAGACATCGACGGGGATGGGGATATGGATTTTTACTACTCAGATGCAAATGGCAGGACAGAAATCATTGAAAACATTGACAACACTACATTTTTCAATGTTACTGCCTTATCAAACATAGAGCAAGTGAATATGCCTACAGAAGGAAGTTCTTGGGGTGATTATGACAACGATGGAGATCTTGACCTTTACATATGCAGACATTATGAAAGTGATAAGAATTTGAGTCCCGAATACAGGAATGTCTTAATGAGAAACGATGGAAATTTTCAGTTCACTGATGTAACAATTTCATCATCTACAGGAATTTATACTCGCGCCTCCTTTCAGTCAATATGGTTTGACTGGGACAGAGATGGTTTTCAAGACCTATTTATTATTAACGATAAAGATCAAGTAAATACATTATTTCACAACCTACAAAACGGACAATTTGAGGATATAGCAACTCAAGTAGGATTAGATATTTCAATGGACTCTA
Source organism: Flavobacteriales bacterium (assembly GCA_018700255.1). The sequence goes on from JABISU010000235.1 coordinate 6,727, forward strand.
TGTCAGCATCATTGGGAGATTATAATTCTGATGGAATAACCGATATATATATATCTGATTCTGGTTTAGGGATTACCCCCCCAGGATGTCTGTTATTCCGGGGCACTCAATCAGGAGTTTACATAGAAGAATCAGAACTGCTTGGGGTGAATCTTATTGAATTTTGCTGGGCTGCTGTTTGGATTGACATAGATAACGACACAGACTTAGATCTTTTTATCTCTGAACACAATCCATTAATTCCTTATCAGGAAAATTATCTTTTTGAAAATTCCGGAATAACGTCAAGTACACCATATGAATTTAATCTTGTCAGCACAGATGTGTATTTCACCGACCTTCTTAACTCTCACACTGTAGCTAGTGGGGATTTCGACAGAAATGGCTGGATAGATTTTGTAGTCCATAACGTCGGTAATCACACGGCAAGGATTTGGATGAACTCTGGATTTACTACTGATCCAGCACATTATATTCAAATAGGGTTAGTAGGTCAGCTATCAAACACTGTAGGTATTGGATCTTGGATTGAAGTCTCTGCTGGGGGGATAACACAGGTAAAAAGCACTCATTGTGGTGAAAATTACCTAGGGCAAGAAGGATCGTACGAGCATTTTGGTCTTGGAGAGACTTCATTTATAGATTCCCTGAAAATTGAATGGCCAAGTGGGA
>JABISU010000082.1 GCA_018700255.1 Flavobacteriales bacterium
ACACATCGGGAACGACCGGACTTCCTAAAGGCGTTATGCTATCTCATAAGAATGTAGTTTCGAATACACTTATCGCTAAAGATCGAGTTCCATTAGAAGGAATCGAAGGGGAAATGAAAGTGTTGAGCTTCCTTCCTGTTTGTCATATTTTCGAAAGAATGCTACACTACCTATATATGTATATGGGTGCTAGCATACATTTCGGGGAATCACTGGAGACGATTAAGGACGACTTAAATGCTACCCAACCTATTATGTTCACAGCCGTTCCTCGATTGCTTGAAAAGTTCTATGACGGCATCGTGACGAAAGGACGAGCAGCTGGCGGAGTAAAGACCGTAATCTTTAATTGGGCTTTAGGTGTGGTTCTCGAATGGGACCCTTCTAAAGAAGGCCACGGTCTTTATGGCTTTAAGCTCAAAATCGCACGCAAGCTCGTATTCTCGAAAGTAAAAGAGGCACTCGGACTCACAGGTATTAAGGCCGTTGCCTCTGGCTCGGCAGCACTACAATCTCGTCTTGCACGATTCTTTAACGGAGCGGGTATTCCGGTTCTCGAGGGGTACGGACTCACAGAGACATCACCAGTAGTTACCGTGAATACCGTGAACACTCCCGGTATGATAAAAATTGGGTCAGTGGGTAAAGTTGTGCCGGGCGTAGAGATCGGATTTGGGCCAGATAAGGAAATCCTAGTAAAGGGGCCTAATGTCATGATGGGCTACTACAAAGACGAGGAGAAAACAGCTGAAGTAATCAAGGACGGATGGTTCCACACTGGCGACATCGGAGAGCTTGATTCTGAAGGATTCCTTCGCATTACAGACAGAAAGAAGGAGATTTTCAAGACCTCTGGAGGAAAGTACGTTGCACCAGCGCTCTTAGAGAACGCTTTAAAAGCTTCGTTGTTTATTGAGCAAGTTATCGTGGTAGGTGAATATCAAAAACACCCAGCTGCTTTAATTTCTCCAAATACAGATACGATTGCCGAGTGGTGTAAACGTCACAACCACACCTATCCTGGAGATGCTGAAATCGGCGCAGACAAGGTTATTTCTGACAGAGTTATGCAAGAGGTCAATCAACTCATGGAGCCATTCAGTCAGTGGGAGCGCGTAAAGGTCATTCGTATCCTTCCAGAACCGTTCTCAATAGAAGGAGGTGAACTCACACCTACACTAAAGCTTAAGCGAAAGCCTATTCAAGCCAAGTATACCGATCTGATTAATGGGATATACGAGTAAACAAGAGTAAGCAAGCGTGATAGATTGGTTTTTAGAGATAGACAAATCGCTCTTTAAAGCGATTAATGGATTGGCTGGAGGGTCTGTAAGTCCAGGAGTGTCTAACTTTCTAGATGCAGTGATGTGGTATGTGAGCATGGCGAAATTCTGGACGCCGTTGTATGTGATTTTACTTTTTTTGCTCTGGAAGAAATTTACTCAAAGAAATTCCCGCTTCATCATCTTACTCGGAATGATTGTTACTGTAGGTCTTGCTGACATTATTTCTGCAGGGGTTCTTAAACCCACAGCCGCCAGATTACGTCCCTCCCACAACATTGAACTAGCTGAAGATATTCATCTTCACAAGCATGATGACGGAACGCTATATAAAGGTGGACAATATGGATTTGTTTCTTCTCACGCGGCCAACCATATGGCAATTGCAATTTTTGTGGGCGGACTTCTTGCCAGTGCGTCAAGCTCAGCAATACTTATTGCTCTTTTATGTTGGGCAATTGTGATAGGGTTCAGTCGAATTTATTTGGGTGTACACTTTCCATCTGATGTAGTTTTCGGATGGATGCTAGGGGGCGTGATTGGAATAGCAGTTTTAAAATTTGCATCCGTATTAAACGCTAAATTCGCAATGATCTCTAACACAATCAATCCCAAATCATGACACTCACCCCCTCAACTCTATTCGCGGTTTTTATTGGTGGGGGAGCTGGAAGCGTCGCTCGAGTACTCGTAGGTGAAGGAATAACAAGAATTAGTTCAAGTGGATTCCCTCTTGGGACACTCCTAGCGAACCTAATTGCCACAGCGCTTTTGGCGATTATTATCATTTACTCAGGAGATCGATGGGGTCGTGATTCAATGATGGTTCCGCTTCTTGCCATGGGGTTTTGTGGTGGCTTTTCAACTTTCTCAACATTTTCTATCGACACGATGCGTCTTTTTCATGATGGCCAAACGACTTTCGCTATCGCTAACATTCTGATAA
>JABISU010000237.1 GCA_018700255.1 Flavobacteriales bacterium
TAGCGGGCCACCTTAGTATGCTGTTTGGCGAGGGTGAGCTCTCTTTCCCCCCGCAGGTATTGAATGCGATTTATGACCTGAACTTGCGGAGGTTGGTGCACTACGCACCGCTGATGCAGGATCATATTAATCAGAAATATCGGGACGCAGAGATGGCTAAGGAATTGACAAGCAAACCGTTAAAAGAAGGTATTTTAGAGCAGTTGGTAGGGAATGGCGTGAGCCACAGGTTTAGTGAAGTAGCGAGCGATCTGGCGGCAACTTCGGAGAGCCTAGCGGGAAGGGCTCAATTTATGTTAGCTTGGAAGGAGTGCACGGTTCCTCTGATAGAACTATGCTGGGACAAGGCGCTTGGTAACCAGCGTAGTGATTTTTGTGGGGGGAATTTAGTAAGTTACTCCAAGCACGTATCGGGATTTGTGAGAAGGTCGTTAAAATATTTCTTATCGGCTTTTGATGAATGGAAGGAAGCGATTACCGCCACATTCCATAAGGTAGGGGCTAGGAGTGATGCAGCATGTTCGAATTTTAATTTAGTCAGGCAAGGAATTTGGAGCTTTGACCTGGATCAAAGCTTTAAGATGGAAGCGAACCGGGCATTTCATGAGAAGATGATGAAGGTGAGAGCAGGTTACCAAACATCAGCTAGCCCGTCGGGTATATCTAAGATAAAAGCTAGAAGCAGTAATGGGACCCAGAATAATAAAAGTGATATGAAATTGTTTTACCAAGAAGTGGAAAGAATTTTCAAGATATCAGGCAAAGATTCGTTAAGGAAGATAGTCCCGGAATGGAGAAGAGTGTGCAAGCACCATGAGGGTGTTTGCTTGAATGGGGTAATAGGAGATTCCTTGTCAAGGAAGTTAGGGAGGAAGGTGGAGGTTTGTAGATTTGGCGAGAAATGTAAGTTCAGCCATGACTATGAGAAACACCTCCCAGAGGGTGACGCGTGCATGGTAGGGTCATGCTCATGCTGAAAATCACTGGAACGGGTTGGAGTGATGTCGGGCAAAAGAGGGGGATACACCATGAACCGGGAGGTTGTAGGCCGGAAGTGGGGTTTTAGGAATTTAGTCGACCAAGGGATTGGGAAGCGGGATTTGGTTGGTCAAACGACTGGCAAGCAGGATTTAGTTAGCCGGACAGTTAACGAGCAGGATTTAGTTACCCAAACGGGTAATGAGCAGGATTTAGTTAGTCGGAAGGTTAACAAGCAGGATTTAGCGGCCCAAACGGGTAGCGAGCAGGATTTAGTTAGTCGGGAGGTTAACAAGCAGGATTTAGCGGCCCAAACGGGTAGCAAGCAGGATTTAGTCGGTGGAAAGACAGAAAAGGAAGTTTTAGATAGCGAATCCTTGGTAGGCGCTAAAACGAAGTTGGAAGCGGCTAGGAGGAAGGCGAGAAGGATGGGTATAGACTCGGATCAGCTTTATTTGAAAGAGGGCACGGTATGGTACCGAAGTCATGATTATGGGGAAATGGAAAATTTGAACTTACCATCAGCTGACACAGTGACACTTGAGAGGTTACTGGATGATGGTAAAGGCTGGGGGCAAGGCCGGAAACAAGGTGTAGATAAACGCCCCTTAGTACCTAGGGTAGTGAATGTAGAGCAGATAGTAGCAGATGCTAAAGAATACCCAGACCAACGCTTCTTACAGTATCTAGTTTATGGAGGCCCAGCAAATTTGGATATCCCTTTTCGCACGGAAGTGATATCGGAAAACTATAAGATGACCCGCGATGGGGAAGCGAAAGTGTTAAAAGCTGTGTCGTCAGGAGTTAGAAGTGGGGCAATAATAGAGGGATGGAGACCAGGCATGGTGGTACGAGAACATAAAACAGGGGCCATCCCTAAATCTAGAAAAGATAGGTCGAAGCATGAACAAGGCCTCCCTTGTGACTGGCGAGCCATTTCGGATATGCGGAAGGCAGGATTGGATGGTTTATCAGTAAATTCGATGACTGGAAGCCATGGCACGTTGAAGCTGGCACAAGGGGAGAGGATACATGCTTGTATCAAAGCTACAAGGGATAGAGCAAGAGAAAGAGGTCTGGATCCTACTAAGATAGTAGCAATTAAAGTGGATATAAAGAGTGCTTATAGGAACTTTTTTATAGCCGTATCGGATTTATGGGCTATGGGATTTATGTTTCAGGGAACGCATTACATCCACGCGGCATGGCCTTTTGGCAATGTAGCGAGTGTGTATAATTTCCTGAGGTTTCCCCTACTTCTAGTATGGTATTTGTCGAGATCGAAGTGGTTTAAACGGACAGGCGCAACGTCGTGTATGTATTTTGACGACAATGTTGTTTTTGCCCATGCCCAAGATATGCCATTCGTAGCGGACTTTGTCTTGAAAGTGTTCAATAGATGGGGAGTGCCACGCCAAATTACGAAATGGAAAGAGGAAAACAGATTTGGCATCAGGGGCTATAAATTAGTGACGATTCTAGGCCTGCAATACGACCTAGAAAAACTCACTGTAGGGATCCCTCCCAATCGTGTGACGGATATATTGGAAGAACTACGTGAGTTTACAGCCAAAGCGAAAGATGTAGGACAACCATTTAAGAAATGGGAGTCGATGATAGGTGTGTTGGGTTGGATGGCGATTGCTATCCCCCAAATCAGACCACTTCTGACTAGCGCGTGGTATTTCAAGAAACAATGGAGTGGAGCAACAGGGGGTAAGGGAATCCGGAGGATTAAAGCAGAAATTAAAGAAGATTGGGATCTGATCGATTTCCACGTGCGGAAATGGAACGGCCGAGGGTGTATAATATTGAAGGAATGGGAGCCAGTGGGCAAACTGGGGTTCAGTAAAGATATGATTGAACCAGCGTCGGACGCATCGGGTAGAATAGGTTGGGGCGCAGTATGCTCCTTCGGATATATATATGACAAATGGTCAGAAGAAGAAATCAATTTACCCATCCATTTAAAGGAAGGACTAGCCTTGTGGATGTTGATAGCGGTTTTTGGGGAGAATCTGAAAGGGACAGAAGTCCACCTTAGATTGAGGAGCGACAACCAGGGCCTGGTGAAAGCTTTGAAGAGGGGAAGATCGAATAATCCGGCACTTAATGTCATAGTTAGAATGATTATGGATATTCTGATTGAAATGGGAATGGTCTTGAGAGCGTGGAGAGCTAAAGGAGAGACAACGGTAGACGTGGACTTCATCGGCACAAAATTTAACTTATTAGCAGATGCAATAAGTAGAGGGAATATTAAACTCTTTCTAAACACCATTAAAGTTAATTGTCTAACAGATAAATTTCCACAATGTATACAGAGAAGAAAGCCATCGGCAGTAGTTATGAAGAACTGGATAGAAGGCGTGAAGAAGATGACAAGTTATATGGCAACCCAGTGAATACGAACAAGAGTACGAGTACGGCTATGAGAAAGTGGATAGCATTTTGCAACGAGCATGGGTTTAGCCATATACTTAACTTTGAAGGTCCGTGGGATGAACGTAGGGTGGAAACGAAGAAGCTAGTGAACTTTCTTCAAGCTGAATCAGAGAGGAGAAGGAAAAATGGATCTAGAAACATTAATAGTTGTAAAACGTTTGAAGCATACTTCTTTGGCATACAAAGGTGGCACGTTGAAGAGGGTCTAAAATGGAATATAACGTACGAATTCAGGGTAATGAAAAAGAGATTGAGAAGGCAGTATGGATGGGGGCATAAGAGGAAATTACCCCTTTTTATTTCGACAATAAATGATCTGGAAACGCTAATGGTGCTGGACACGGGTAATGAAGATGAGCTGATAATAATTTTGATTATGCTTTTGTCAGTATTCGGTCTACTGCGCATCTCAGAAATTTTGGACTTAAGATATGAGAATGTAAGTCTGGTTAAGATAGGCAGCAGAGTGGCGTACGATCTTAAATTGGTGGATTCGAAAACAATGCAGCGTAATGGCAGGCCAGAAAATGTAATGATTTCACCAAGACATAGGAAAGGGAATATGAATTGGTGCCCTTTCGAATTATTGAAGTTAAGGATGAGATCTTCTGGGAAAAGCAGAGGGAAGATATTTGAAGGGATTACCAGAAAATGGTATAGCAAAAGGTTAAAGAAAGCATTACATCAAATTGGGGTAGATTCGTCGAGATACGATACCCATAGCGGTAGGATAGGTGGAGCTACGATGATGTGGCAGGCAGGGGTTAGGCCAGAGGAGATTAAGATGTATGGGCGCTGGTCCAGTGAATGTTGGACTTATTATTGTAGAAGACTTCAGTCGACATGGGGCAGGTTAGCAAAGAAAATAGCTAATAGTGAGCTAGTAATTAACGATGTGTTAGATGAATTAGTGAAATGAATCACAGGGTTCGAAAGGCTGGCGAGAGCAGAAGGTCTGGAGTTAAGGGCGGTATATTGACTTCATGGAAGTAACGGGGCATGTTGTTAAAGGAAATTTTCTTGGGTTGGAGCATAACTGGAGGTTCGCCTCGAGCAGCGGAATACGAAGGCGGAATACAAAGCTCGGGCCGAACTCCAGGCCAATTAAAAATTTCCAATAAACAACAACATAGCATATAGCCCTTTAAAATAATTTCATGATATTTTCTATAGTCCAGATGCAATCAGGACCACTAGAAAATATCTCAGTTATTTTTAAGATAGCGATAGCGTTTAAGTCGAGGTTATAATTAGGGCTTCAGCCCTTGTTATTAGGACGGTCTATATGTATCAGCGGAGTATACTTGTGCTGTACTCGTGCTATGGGCTGATACGTTTCATAGATCAGTAGCCATTGGTTAATAGTCCTGCGTTGAGTTCAAGAGGTGGTCTAATATGAATATATTATTTGTTTATGTAAACGGTAATATATTATTTGTTTATGTAAACGGTAACCCGTAGGTCAGTGTCGTGGTCACTCGAAGAGGTATTGGGTGGTTGATTCTATGGATTAAATTGATTAAAAGATACAAACGAAATTAGTTAAACAAAAAATTTTTTTATATATATATATATACCGAATATTATATATTGATTACATATATATACTCTTTGCATATTATTATTAAGCAGTGAATATGGCAACACCAGGTACGACAACATCGACTACGGCACCTTTGACAAGACCAACGCCAGAAGAAGAGATAAATAACCTGGATTGGAGGACTCTCAAAGCGAGATGTCAGGGAGCTGGGATAGTGACCATTGGTAGGGGTCGTACGAGACAAGTTCTGGTAGCTGAACTGAAGGGTGTTGTTAAGGCAAGGCAAGAAGCAGACGTGGTGCAAAGAAGTGAATCAGAAGAGGGAATGGATAAATCGTTGGCAGAAGAGAGAAGTGATTCAGAGGGGAGCAAGGGAGTAGACCTAGCGGATGCCATTCTAGCAGCACAGAATGAGGAAAGGATAGCAAAAGCGAAGTACGAATCTCTGGTGCTAAAGAGGAAGGAGATTGAACAGGAACAGGAGAGGGCAGAAGAGAGGAACAAGAAAAAGCGTAAGTTATTTACCCCGATGTTAGGGTTAAGTGGAAACGCCGATGAAGAGGACGTAGGAGGAGGCAGGAAAGAGGTTGAGGATGGAGTGATAGCGTTGCGTGGGCAAGGGGTTGGAGTTTCCACGCAGGTAGAGGCCGTTGAGGCAGGAGTGAAGGCAGTGTCTCGCATTGTCTGTAGCGGAGGAGGTAGGTCAGGGCGCATGCAAAAAGAGGGGAAGATGAAGGTAA
>JABISU010000170.1 GCA_018700255.1 Flavobacteriales bacterium
GTTTCATAAAAACTTGCTTTCGTGTAGCTTATGCATTTTGTCAAATCTCCAATTGTATATGGATCTATATAAACTGTTGACCCCGAATTTAGAATCATAGCATGAAATCCTTGAGGTGTAAGGTCAAACCTAACGACATGAGTAGGATTCTCAACTCCCTGTCCTAAATATACTTGTATCTCAGGATATTTATCAGCTAAACCTGGAGCCATCACAGGACTGTTCACAAAGGTGAATGTTTCCATTGTTCCATCTGGCATAGGCAATTCTATTACAGCTGATGAATTTCTTGCTGAAGCGTCATTTTCATGAGGTGCAGAATCTAAAACCTGACGGATAGCATCTATGTCCAATCCTACTGTTCTATACTCCGCAGGTTGAATTGTGGGGTTACCATCATCTGAACGCAAATTAACCTCAGACCAGTAACTTCCTTGAGCATAAATGGAATTAATATTCACCTGTAGAAAGGTGGAGCAAATGAAGATAATAATAACTGTGAAAAAAGAAATAAATAGACGCATGGTTCTAATAGATAGGGTTCAAGAACTTTCTAAAACCTAAACGCTATAATCCCTAAACGGTTGCCTCTTGCTTATTTTTTTCCTTTCTTTTTTCTCCCATTGAAGGAAGGCTTGTTCCAAATCTTTATAGCATCCTCTATTTCAACTCCCTCAATCACCTCTACAACAAGCCCATCAGAAAGTCCCAGTTTAACATTTCGACGCTCGAAAGTATTAGGGGACGTTTTCACATCTACAAATGCTTGACGTCTTTCATACTGTACCAGATTTTCACTAATTGTTAGTACAGAGTCTCGCCTATCTAGTTCAACGTCAGCGTTTGCTGAGTATCCAGCTCTCAGGAATTGGCCTTCCTCTAGAGTAACTGCAGCTTTGATCTCAAATTGGATAGCACCGGACTCTTCAACACCTTTTGGAGCAATATGCTCTAATGTAGCAGGATAACTTGCTCCATCAATAGCCCCAATGGTAAGAACGATATCCATCCCCTCATGTAGTTTCTCTACTTCACTTTCATCAATTTTTCCAACGAAAATCAAGTCTTGCATATCTGCAACTGATGCTACAGTAGAACCATCGTTAAAATTGTTTGCTTCAATCACACTATTCCCTTTTTTTACAGGGACGTCAAGCACCATACCGTCAATCGTTGAACGAATCAGTGTATTAGACTTCGAACCTCCTCGTGAGGTTACACCTTCACGTACTATTCGAAGGTTATCTTCTGCACCAAGCATTTCCTCATTTGACTCGTTTAATGCTAACTCATATCTCTGCATATCCATTGCCGAAACAACGCCTTGTTCAAATAATTCAGCATTCCTATCATATGTGGTTTTTGCATCATCTCTTGATATCTTAGCTCTTGATAGGCGATTCTCTGCATTTGAAAGAGATGCAATATTCGGCACAATTGTAACTTCTGCAAGGATTTCTCCCGCTTTTACCAAATCACCTGCTTCAATATGTACCTCCCTGACTATACCACTTACTTGTGGTTTAATTAATATCTCTTGACGAGGCTGAATACTCCCGGAAGCAACTGTTTTTAAAATAACATTTCCAACCTCAGGGAATTTTGTATCAAAAATAGCCTGTGAGGTCTGTTCTTTTTCATAAAGAAAATTTACTGTATACAAAGCAGTTCCAACTACTAATACAACAAAGCCCATGAGGGCGTATAATCTACCTTTTTTCATTCTGTTCTAATTGCTTCTACTGGACGAATTGCTACTGCACGAATGGCCGGCAATATACCCGCAATAATGCCCATTATGAGCATCACCCCAAGGGCGATAAGTACAGTATGTAATGATATTTCTGGATTACGAAAACTTCCTCCTGCTCCCCCCATTGACGTGAGCAATGTGTTTACGCCCTCTAAGGACGCGACTCCAAGCGACACGCCTGCAAGTCCGCTGAGCACAGTAAGGAACATGGTTTCAGACATGATTTGGCGCATAACAGTAAAAGGAGTAGCACCCATAGCTCGGCGAATACCAAGTTCCTTAGTGCGCTCTCTAACTGTTATTAGCATAATATTCATTATTCCTATGGCTCCTGCAAGTAAGGCTAGCCCTCCAAATATGAATGAAATAAGTCGAAATGCTCCAAAGATTGTTTCAATTTCTTCAAAAGCTGAAGCCATAGACCAATGCCCCATAGCCCTTGTATCATCTGGATGAACGCTTTTGCGTTGCTTCATTAGAGACATAACCTCCGCGGCAGAAGAATCAGCGTGAATATTCTCATCCATTAATAGACTATACCACCCTACCAAATCACCTTTATTAAATGCTTTACCAAAAGTCGTATATGGGATGAAGATGCTTTGGTTATCCTCCTCTGCATCCTCCCCTGTTTTATAGGTCGAGTAAACACCTACGACACTAAAGAGAACTCCTTGAACTTGAATGGTAGAACCTATGGGTTCTTCACCTTTATCATAAAGAAGTTCTAAAACCCGTTTGCCTATTACAGCAATTTTTCGCTCATTATCTAAATCCCCTTGATTTAAGTAACGACCGCTTAAAATCTTTACAGGGTCTATTTCAATATATCCTGGGACATCGCCATATACATTAAAGGCTCCCGATTTGGTGCCTCTCATAATATTATTTGACCCTCTATGTCCTCCAAGTTGATTTCTTGGAGCTACTAGCTTGATTGAACTGGCATTCTCTCTCAGATATTCTGTATCAGAATTATTAAACTCGAACCGTCTACCCCTATTAAACCCCTTATAGGGCATAGAAGTCATTTGGGACCAAAGAAACATTGAATTCTTTACCCTACCACCCATATCACTTGTCACACCATTCTCTAGGCCGTTAGATGCACCAACTGTAACAACAATCATAAAGAGTCCCCATCCCACTCCTAATCCAGATAAAAATGTCCTGAACGGGTTCGTCAAGAAAACTTGAAGAATTTCAAGAGCTCTATCTCTATCAAACAGATTTATTTTAAATCCTTTCTTCATTCGTCTCTTAGTGCTTCTACCGGCCTAATGCTAACAGCACGAATTGCCGGCCCTATTCCACTTACAACACCTACTATAGCAAGAATAGTAAGAGCAACTAATGCTATCCTGAAATCTACTTGGGGGTTTTTAAAATACTCATGATCTATCATTGGAGACACTATCTCAAGTAAACCTACTCCAACAACAAGACCTGCCGATCCCGAAACAATCATTAGTGCAACAGACTCTTGAACAACTAGACCCACCACAGACAAACTCGAAGCCCCCAGAGCTTTGCGAACTCCTATTTCTTTCGTCCTCTCCTTTACTGCGATAGCTAAAATATTAGCAACGCCTACAGCTCCAGCAAGCAAAGTAAGGAGTCCTATCCCCCATATAAATAATTCTATCCCTAAAAAGATGTTCTGAAA
>JABISU010000238.1 GCA_018700255.1 Flavobacteriales bacterium
ATAGAATAGGTGATTATGTGGAGTTTGAGGAGGTCGAAGAATAATACTTATCTCCTACTTGTTATCTTGCTCCCATGCATAAAATTATTCCTCACGCGATAGCGGTTTTTCTTCTTTTTTGCATCTCTGCAGCCTTTTATTCTCCTGCATTTTTAAAAGGGGAAAGAATGCTTCAGGGAGACACGGTTAACTTTAAAGGGATGTCTCACGAGGCAATAAGTTATAGTGAAATTTCTGAATCTAAAGAACTCCCGTCTTGGACAGACAGCATGTTTTCGGGAATGCCCACAACCCAAATAACGGGTAGTGGATTATCCTCATTACCGAAAATTATTTGGCTTTTCTTGAAGCTGTTTATGTCGCCTGAGATTATGACTTTATTTATGGCGATGCTTGCAGGCTATGTGCTTGCTCTTTGTCTTAAAGCCCCTCCTTGGATTGCGTTTATTGTAGGAGCAACTTACGGTCTAGCTTCTGTAAATATCCTTTATCTATCGGCAGGTCACGCTACTAAGGTTAGGGCGATTTCTGTAATGCCAGGAGTTTTAGGTGGTGTAGTTGCTGCGTTTAGAGGGAGACGTGCTTTAGGTGCAGGGGTTTTCGCATTATTCCTTGCAATTCACTTATTTGCAAACCACCTTCAGATGACTTATTACCTACTATTTCTAATTGCTTTTGTAGGTGTCTCTGAATTTATATTGTTGTCGTACAAGAGTGAGATAAAGCAAGCTCTTAAAACGTCTTTCATACTTTTAGTTGGTGGATTTTTTGCGATCCTCCCACAATCTGCAGAACTCGCATTAACTCAAAACTACTCTCATCATACAACACGAGGAGAAACTGTCTTAACGAATTATTCAGGCGATCAAGACGAACTGGAGTCTGGATTGTCAGAAGATTATATTCTTGAATATAGTATGTCTCGTGGTGAGTGGTTGTCTATGATGATCCCGGATATCAAAGGAGGAGGTGACCAATTGTATTGGGGAGAGCAGAGATTTAGCGGGGGTGCTTTTTACTTTGGCGCAATTGCTTTTGCTTTAATGCTTGCATTCTTCTTTGTGGGTCGTGACCCGCTAAGATTTCCACTTATGCTCATTACTATTCTTGCTATAATTCTATCTTGGCGAGAAGCTTCGCCCGTTTCAGACTTCTTTTTAAACCACGTACCACTTTTTAATAAATTTCGCGATACTAAAATGATGCTTGTAATAGTCCAGGTAGCTGTTGCTGCTGGAGGAGCTTTAGCATTAAAAGAAATTTGGGAAGATGCTTCAAATGGGAAATGGAAGCTGTGGGTGTTTTCTCTTTTAGGAATTTCGGCTGGTTTATTTATTTTCTATATTTCTCCAACAACCTTTTTTGATTTCACTTCAAGTATAAGACCAGACCAAGCTTTAATTCAACTGGGAAAACAGAGTGTTACACAATTGCGCATTGAATTATTTCAATCTGATGTTCTACGCTCTCTTAGTTTAATATCTGTTGCGGCAGCGGCAATTTTCATGATACTAAAAGGAATTTTAGACAAGAGAATAGTGATTTCAATACTTGCAGTTATTATGATTTCTGAGTTGGCTTTAGTTGATAAGAGATATAATATAAAATGGGTTGATTCATTCGAAGCCCTTTATCCATTTGAGCCTAATGCAGCTGACCTTGCCATTCTTGAAATAGAATCTAAAGATCTACAAGGTTTTTCCGAATTGGAATCAAAACATATTGATATTGCTGAGGAGAAACTCGGACATAAACTTTCAAGGCGTCATGTCAAAGCTAGTTTAGCGGCTTCTTTTAATGCGCTCAACTCTTTAACACATTATAGAGTCCTTGATTGGGGAAACCCATTTAATGATGCTCGCACATCGTATTTCCATAAATCTGTAGGAGGATATCATGGAGCTAAACTCCGCAGATATCAAGATTTCATTGACAGGGTGCTTGCTCCAGAAAGAAGTGAATTTGCTTCTATTGCTAGCACTTCAGGTGTGGGTTTAGCAATGTCGAGTCTTAGGGCCTTGACGATGCTTAATACAAAGTATATAATCCTCCCAGGAGCAGAAACTCCATTGCTTCTCCCCGGCGCGCTTGGATCTGCTTGGGTGACAAATAAGATCACTTGGGTAGATACTCCGGAATCTGAAATTGAGAGTATTCGAAATGTAGATCTTGCATCAACAGCAATTGTTAGTAGAGAGTTTGAATCTATAATATCTTATGAATCATCTGATACTACAGGGAGTTCAAATGTCACATTATTGAAATATCACCCAGAAGGTTCAGTTTATAAAACTCAATCCGATGAAGCTGGTATTATGGTTTTAAGTGAAGTTTGGTATGGAGACGGATGGAGTGCATATATTGACGGTGTAGAGACTCCACTTTTCAGAGCAAATTATATTTTACGAGCTATAGAACTCCCAAGGGGGGAGCATACGGTTGAATTAAAATTTGAATTACCAGGAAGAAAATTAGCAGGTTTAGTTAATGGATTCGGTAGTTTATTACTCTTATTATTTTTACTTGGCACAATGTTCTATGCAATTAAAAATGATTAGAGCATCACATTTAGAGGATTGGGGCGATGAGGATTGGCACAAATGGGATGAGTTTCTTAAGTTAAAAACCCCAAGCGCTTTTCTCGATTCTCGATCTGTTAAAGCGGCACTCTGTGTAGAAAACAGATCTTTAACGGCTGTGTGTTGGTTTAATGATAATGAAGATGTGAAGGGAATTGCAATTATCGAAGATACTGTTGCAACTAGTCAATCAAGAGGTCAATTCCTTAAAGCTGACAAGCCTTTTTTTAAATTAGCCCAAACTTTTCTCTATAGAAATGAAGGCGTTTTTAGGTTAAATATTCGTGTAATGGGGTCTGTTCTATCAAGCGGAGATCACGCTTATAGATTTGATGAAAATGTGTCAGAATTAGATAGGCAAGCTCTTATTAAAGAAGCTTTTGACTTTAAAGTAGGTAAAGAAGGCTCGAACTCTATCCCCCGTACTTTTATGGTAAAAGACCACTATTCAAATGTGCCATGGAGCAAACGTATTTCAGGAAAATCTTTTTGGGATAAGAAGTGGATTGATATTGAGTTTGACCCTGTAATGGAGATTGATTTAAATCCTGAATGGAAGACTTTAGATGAATATAGCTCAGCACTTAGGAAAAAATCTAGAACTAAACTTAGACGAATTGATAAAGATTCATCTGCTTTAGTTTTACGAGAATTAAGTTTTGAGGAAGTTGTAGAAAATGCAGATAAGCTTTACGCTCTGTACTCTATGGTATACGGACGAGCTGGGTTTAAGCTTGGAATGCTATACAAAGAGGACCTTGTTTTTCTCAAAAAATATTGGAAAGATGATTTTCCTGTAATCGGTTATTATTTTGACAATGAACTCGTAGGGTTTCAATGTGGAATTGTTACAGATTACTCTGTCGAAGCTTTTTTTGTGGGCTTTAATCTAAATGAAAACAAAACGCACTCGATTTATCAGCGGATGTTGATAGAGTTTATTAAGCAAGGCATTGCTCGAGGTGTAATGAAAATATCTTTAGGAAGAACAGCTCTTGATATAAAATCGTCATTAGGCGCTTGTCCCAAACGACTTGTTTGTCATATGAAGGTTATCAATAGACCAATCATCCATAGCCTTATGAGAGCTGTGGCAAGTTCTTCTTCACCTAAAATACCTAAACTTAAAAGAGCTTGGGATAATGAATTAACATCACCACTAAGTATATCTTCGCAATCTAAATAAAATAACAATCATGAATAGTAAATTAGTTTTAGGTGTTGTTGGAGTTTGGCTTATAGCTTTAACATATATACAATTTGCTCCTAAAACACCACTAATTTCAAGTCATACAGGAGCTGTTATTGCTTACGTACATGGAGATACACTAAGACAGGGTATGGATTTAATTACATCTTTAGAAGCTACTTTAAGAGAGA
>JABISU010000239.1 GCA_018700255.1 Flavobacteriales bacterium
TATGCCTTTTTATCTCAAGCTTAACTTCTTCATGCTTAACCTCTACTGGGTTTGGAATAAATGGCTCTTCTTCCAATTCCACAGAGTCCACTTTTGACTCTTCTTCTACATTATTCAGCTTACGAGATTCCATAATTTCAGATTCCACAGAAGCTTCTAACTCTAAGTTAACTGGCTCTAACAGAACTTCTGTAACTGGCAGAGAACTGAGCTTGTTACCCAGAGCTCGAACTCCTTTTAAAATAATAAATCCTCTAAGGTCAACAATTT
Source organism: Flavobacteriales bacterium (assembly GCA_018700255.1). The sequence goes on from JABISU010000239.1 coordinate 271, forward strand.
CATCTTCCTTATCCCGAGTATGCTTGAACCTCCTGTTGTATTTAACGCGAGCCTGGGGATGATACAAAGAGGTGGCTAAAGCGAGTTTGCTATCCTTATGATCGCCTATAAACCCCGCTGGCTTAACTGACATCTCAGGCAAGAACCTCTTCACATACCAATCCTGTTTATCTCCGTCATAGTAAACTACCGATACAGGTCTCTCTTCATCCCATTTTTCAACAGAAAACATCTTATCATCGAAGTGCGTGCTGAAATCGAAACTCGTTAGAGAATACACCCCATCAGACTGAAGAGCCATAATCTTATCCTCGGCGTTGAATTCACCTAAGAATTTCCCTCTACCATCGCCATTAATCCTCCTTACAGTTTCATCATACCAAACCTTGCGCGCGCCCAATGTCGATACTCCTTCCTCTTTCAACTCTATCCGCTTTACCATAAATTTCGATACAATATTCCCTCCAGCTCCACGTCCTTTAATTGCTATATCTGAGAAATTAAGCTCTATTTTCAAGCGCTTCAACCTCGCTGACTGCTTGAGAAGGACGTTTACTACCTCAGCTTCTCCATTTCTGTTTGCGGTGAAGTATAGAACCTTGGATTTAGCCGTTCCTTTCGTTATCGGATATTCTCTATCTCTCGTTATAGACTTCACATTGAACCTCTTCACCATACTCCTTCCAGAAGCTCCATCTAAGTAGATTACATTATAAGTCGTTCTTGTATCTCCCTTCTTCCAAATAGCAACATGAATAATATCTTTCCCGAAGAAAGCCTTTTGGGAAATTTTACTAACCTGCATTATTCCATTCTTACGGAATACGATTACATCGTCTATGTCGCTACAATCGCAAATAAACTCGCCTTCTCCTCGCTTGAGGCCCGTTCCGACAAAACCATCCTCTTTTTGGACATAAAGCTTAGCGTTTGCTACAGCTGCCTTAGTCCTATCAATGGTATCGAAAGTCCTCAGTTCAGTTTTACGCTCACGACCCGCACGGTACTTCTTCTTTAAACTCTTAAACCAATCCACTGTGTACTCAGTGAGAGCGGCAAGATTTTCTTTCACCTTAACTATACTTTCCTCGAGTCCAGCAATTTTCACATCTGCCTTGAAGGAGTTAAACTTAGAGATACGTTTAATTCTTATTTCTGTGAGTCTTGTCACATCTTCGTCTGTAACAGCTCGAAGAAGTAGCTTAGTATGGGGTTTTAATCCCGCGTGAATCGTCTCGAGTATCGCATCCCAAGTTTCACACTCTTCAATATCTCGGTAAACTCTCTTTTCTATGAAGATTTTCTCGAGAGAAGAGAAATGCCATGTTTCTTGAAGTTCGCCAAGCTCTATTTCAAGCTCACGACCTAAGAGATATTTCGTTCGCTCTGCGGAAGTCTTTAAAATCTCTGTTACTCCTATAAACTGTGGTTTATCGTCTAGGATTACACACGCGTTAGGCGCTATAGACACTTCGCAATCTGTAAACGCATAAAGAGCGTCAAGCATCTTATCCGGCGAAACGTTATTTGCAAGGTGGACTACAACCTCTACATCTTTTGCTGTGTTATCTTCAACTTTCTTAACCTTAATTTTCCCCTTTTCGTTCGCCTTCAAGATACTATCTATGAGTGAGCTTGTGGTTACTCCAAAGGGGACTTCCTTTACCACTAGAGTTTTATTATTGAGCTTATCTATTCGGGCGCGAACTCTTACTCGCCCCCCTCTTAGACCGTCATTGTAAAGCTCCACATCTGCCATACCTCCTGTCGGAAAGTCTGGTACGAGGGTAAATCTCTTCCCCTCTAACGTTGCGATGCTTGCGTCAATAAGTTCGATGAAGTTGTGTGGGAGAATTTTACAAGCTAGCCCCACCGCTATTCCCTCTACTCCATGGGCAAGTAGAAGCGGGAATTTTACCGGCTCGGTTTCTGGCTCTTTGTTACGCCCATCGTAAGAAGCTAGCCACGTTGTAGTCTTGTGGTTAAATAGTACTTCTGTACCGAATTTACTAAGTCGCACTTCGATATAACGAGGGGCAGCTGCTCTATCACCTGTGAGAATGTTACCCCAGTTTCCTTGACAATCTAGAAGAAGATCCTTTTGGCCTATCTGAACCATGGCATCACCTATAGAAGCGTCCCCGTGAGGGTGGAACTTCATCGTGTTTCCGATTACGTTTGCTACCTTATGGTAGCGGCCATCATGCATCTCGTCCAAGGAATGAAGAATACGGCGTTGCACAGGCTTGAGGCCGTCGTACTGATGAGGAACGGCACGCTCTAAAATTACGTAAGATGCATAGTCGAGAAAGTACTCGTTGTACATCCCCTGCACGCGAACTACCCTATCCATTTCACCTGAATCTATCCCTGAGTCATCTTGCGACAACTCTTGCTCCTTCTCTTGCTCGTTTTCGTCCATCACGTTTCCATCGTTTTCTATCATACCTCTATTGCTTCTTCGACACCTTCTTCTACATCATCATCTACATCGTCCTTGTCAACTCGTAGGTTTTCGATGATGAATTTTTGCCTGTCTGGAGTGTTTTTACCCATGAAGAATCCAAGCATTTCCTGGACATTTGCTTCACGCCCAATTACTACTGGATCTATGCGCATATCCTCACCGATAAAGAAACTGAATTCATCGGGGCTGATCTCTCCAAGTCCCTTAAATCTTGTTATCTCAGCTCTCTCACCACATTTTTTCATCGCTACTTGTTTCTCGGGCTCGTCATAACAGTAATGAGTTTCCTTCTTATTACGCACTCTGAAAAGCGGTGTTTGCAAAACATATAAGTGACCTTTCTTAACTAAATCAGGAAAAAACTGGAGGAAAAACGTAATAAGGAGTAAACGGATATGCATTCCATCAACATCGGCATCTGTCGCAATCACAACTTTATTGTATCGAAGATCATCAATGCTTTCCTCAATGTTAAGGGCGGCTTGGAGAAGGTTGAACTCCTCGTTTTGGTACACAATTTTCTTAGTTAAACCGAAACAGTTTAATGGCTTCCCCTTCAACGAAAATACAGCCTGAGTAACTACATCCCTCGCCTTTGTAATCGAACCCGAGGCAGAATCCCCCTCTGTAATGAATATAGTTGAGTCCTCTCTGCGATCTTTCTTCTCGTTTAAGTGAGCTCTGCAATCTCGGAGCTTCTTGTTGTGTAGAGAAGCCTTCTTTGCTCTTGCTCTTGCGAGCTTCTTAATGCCAGCGAGGTCTTTCCTTTCACGCTCGTTTTGAAGAATCCTCGCCTGAAGAGCTTTAGCTACTTCAGGATTTCTGTGTAGGTAGTTATCTAGCTCCCTTTTCAAGAAGTCGAACATAAAGCTCTTTAAAGTAGGGCCTTTAGGGCCCATATCGGTTGAACCGAGTTTGGTTTTCGTTTGGGATTCAAAAATGGGCTCCTCAACCTTTACGCTTATCGCCGCCACTATTCCCGAACGCACATCACCTGTGTCGTAATCCTTACCAAAGAAATCTCTAACCACCCTCACATATGCCTCCCTGAATGCCGCCTGATGAGTACCTCCTTGCGGAGTGTACTGACCGTTCACAAAACTCTGAATATCTTCACCATAAGTCTCTGAATGGGTCACTGAAAGCTCTATATCATCCGCTTTGATATGGATGATCGGGTAACGAGGGTTACCATCCATGCTAGACTCAAGAAGGTCAAGTAAACCATTGTCACTCTTGTATTTATCTCCGTTTAAGTAAACTGATAGTCCAGTATTCAAATAAACATAATTCCAGAGAAGCTTCTCCACGTGCTCCATCCTATACTTGTATCCTTTGAAAACACCTTCATCAGGTCGGAAAGTGATTTTTGTACCGTTGCGACTAGTGGTAGCCTCCTGGTCTCTATCTTCGACAACCTCCCCAATACTGAATGTCGCGCTCTTACACTTACCCGCCCTAAAGCTCTCCACTTTGAACATCGCTGAAAGAGCGTTTACAGCCTTAGTCCCCACTCCATTAAGTCCTACAGTTTTCTTAAATGCGCGAGAATCGTACTTACCTCCTGTGTTTATTTTAGATACGCAGTCGATGACTTTACCAAGCGGAATTCCGCGACCATAGTCACGAACTCGAACTTCTCCATCTCTAATACCCACCTCGATGCTCTTACCATTACCCATGGTGTACTCGTCCACGCTGTTATCTACAACCTCTTTTAAAAGGACATAAATGCCGTCATCAGCATCCTTTCCATCACCTAATTTACCTATGTACATCCCGGGACGCATACGAATATGCTCCTTCCACGATAGGGATCGGATGTTATCCTCTGTATATTCTACTTGCTTTGCCATTAATCGCCACAAGATAGAGACATCTAATTGCCATACCCCGTATTTACACTAGACTTTTTCCACATTTAACCCACTGTTTTTAACTACTTTTCTTTCCTAACTTGCGGAACTCTAACAATCATTATTTCAGGCTATATGTCATCAGCTATTCGCGACTTAAAACCATCTGCTCTTTGGAACAGATTTGCAGACTTAAACAAAATACCAAGACCTTCAAAGCATGAAGAAGCGGTTTGCGCTTGGCTATTACAATGGGCGAAAGATCAGGGTCTTGAAGCTTGGCAAGACGAAGTAAAGAACGTGTTTATAAAAAAACCAGCTACGCCTGGAATGGAAGATCGACAAACTGTTGTACTCCAGAGTCATGTCGATATGGTATGCCAAAAAAATAACGACACCGAGTTCGACTTCATGACAGAAGGCATCAAAATGTACGTCGATGGGGACTGGGTTAGAGCTGAAGGAACCACTCTTGGCGCTGATAATGGAATTGGTGTCGCTACCATCTTAGCAACGTTAGAAAGTAATGACATTCCTCATCCTCCTCTTGAAGCTCTTTTTACTATTGACGAAGAAACTGGAATGACTGGAGCATTAGGGCTCAAGGCTGGACACCTCGAAGCTACCATCCTACTAAACTTAGATACTGAAGACGACGATGAAATTAGCATAGGTTGCGCTGGAGGAGTAGACCTTACTTCTAAAGGCACATACGATCCAGAGAAGACATCCAAGGAAGGAACTACCGGCCTTAAGATTACAGTTAAAGGCGGATCTGGAGGCCACAGCGGAATGGATATCCACAAAGGAATAGCGAACGCAAACAAGCTCATTAACCGCGTTCTTTTAGAAGCACTCGAATCTGTTGACATCCGCGTAAGCGAGATTGAAGGTGGAGGTCTTCGCAACGCAATCCCTCGTGAAGCGAATGCCCTTATCGTTGCATCTGAGCTGGACATGACTGATCTCGAGGAGGCTCTAAACTCCACCGCAGCGGATCTTAAGGCTGAGTATAAAACCACTGATCCTAACCTCGATATCAGTTGGGAACGCGAGGCGACTCCTGATGAGGCTCTCCCAGAAGATGTTCAAAACGCTCTGCTATTAGCCCTTCAAGTAGCGCCTGTTGGCATTCACCGTATGAGTTCAGATATAGAAGGCTTAGTCCAAACCTCAAACAATCTTGCTCGCATAGAAGTATGTTGCGGCAACGTAAGTATTAAATGCCTAAACCGAAGCTCTGTAGATTCCGAAAAGTGGGATCTCGCACGATCTATAGAAGCCGCATTCACCCTTGCTGGACTTAAGACAGAACAAGGGGGGGCTTACCCAGGCTGGACTCCTAACCCATCTTCTGCAGCAGTAGAAATGCTTCGCGCACTTTATGTTGAGAAATTCAACGAAGAGCCAAAGGTTATGGCCTGTCACGCAGGTCTTGAGTGCGGAATTCTCAGCACCAACTACCCCAACATGGATATGGCTTCATTCGGACCAAATATTCGCGGAGCTCACTCTCCAGATGAGTGCTGTCAAATCTCTTCAGTATCAAAATTCTGGGATTTCTACCTAGAAGCACTAATCCGCACTCCCAAACGTTCATAAAACATGTCTAAGCTACCACTCATATTAATCACCAACGACGACGGTATCTCCTCAAAAGGCATCAGCTCTCTCGCTGAGGCAGTCTTAGATCTAGGTGATATCCATGTTGTGGCTCCAGACAGCCCGCAGTCGGGAATGGGACACGCTGTCACTATAAGTGAAATATTACGAATTAAACCAGCATACTTTCCCATTAAAGGCGTGACCGCTCACAGCACTTCTGGGACACCCGTTGACTGCGTCAAGCTCGCCATATATAAAGTCCTCGGGCGTAAACCCGACCTCATACTTTCTGGCATCAACCACGGAAGTAACAGCTCAATCAACGTAATCTACTCCGGCACGATGTCTGCCGCAGTCGAAGGCGCCGTAGAGAGCATCAACGCCATAGGATTCTCACTTCTGGATCACGACACTGACGCCGACTTCTCAAACGCGAAAAAAGTCGTAAGACAAATGACGTTGGAAGTCCTAAAGCGCGGACTCCCCCACGGAGTTTGCCTCAATGTAAATATTCCTAAAACTAGCGAAGGAGTTAAACTCAAAGGAATCAAAGTATGCCGCCAAGCTGCAGGATATTGGGAGGACGGGTTTGACGAACGCAAAGCGCCTAACAAGGAAAGCTACTTTTGGCTCACTGGAGAATTCACCAATCCAGACAAAGGCGAAGACACAGACGAATACGCCCTTTCCCAAGGCTACGCATCTGTCGTACCCACACAATTCGATCTCACGGCTCACCACGCTATAGCCGAATTAAATAGTTGGGGTCTTAAATGGACGTAATGAGAAAATTCCTAGACACCATACTAGGCGGAATAATAATTGGCATATTAGGAACTCTGATGGGCTTCCTAATCTTAGGCGCATACTGGTCTTATTCTAACTCAGTCGAAATAAGCTATTTCATTGAGAACATTGCATCAAGATCACTTCTGTATCGAGATAGCATACTCACAATCAGCACGCTATTTAACGTGGGAATATTCTATGTTGGCATTCGAGCGGAATGGTGGCGATTCTGTCGCGGCCTCCTTATGGTCATCATGGCCACAGTCCCTCTCATCATCTATTTCCAGATGCAAGCTGGTATTTCATGAAGATATTTATGGTCGCAGGCGAGGCTTCCGGAGACATCTATGGCGGACTCTTGGCAAAGCATTTCACAAACTCAACCTTAACTATTCGCGGTTGGGGTGGCGAAAACATGCAATCCTCTGGCGTCACTATTACTAAGCATTATCGGGAGCTTGCATACATGGGTTTGTGGGAAGTAATCTCTCACCTCCCTACCATTCTCAAAAACATAGATACTTGTTGGAATGAAATACAGGACTTCAAACCCGACGCACTTGTTCTTATCGACTTCCCAGGTTTTAATATGCGGATAGCTCGAAAGGCTCGCAAAGCTGGAATAAAAGTCTACCAAGTGGTGGCACCTAAGGTTTGGGCTTGGAAAAAAGGGAGAGTCAAAAACTTAGCTCGTGACTACACCGCTGTATTTCCAGTCCTACCATTTGAACACGACCTTCTCTCGACATCTGGCGTAACCTCAATATATAACGGCCACCCGATAATCGACACCCTCGAGAA
>JABISU010000071.1:0-5000 GCA_018700255.1 Flavobacteriales bacterium
AACTCGTCGTTATTTATATCAGGCTCATAGATGTTATTGCCTATGACAAGGATTGAAACAAATACTGAAACCACTCTTAATCGAGAGCTACAATCACGTTTGGGCAATGTTTCTGAATCCGATCAAAAATATGGAGGAGTTATAATATCGTACTCAGGGACTTTAGATACTCCCTCCGGTGATTCTATTTTACAACTTGCAGAAAAATCGATCTTATACACTGGTGGTTCAATGTCCGAGATGAAAAAAGTTTGTAAAATCTTGATAGATTGTTTTCAAAATGTAAGTAAACATGGTTGGATTGATGAATTGGGTGAAACTTTCTTAAGCCTAACAATCGAACACAATCCTTTTGGATATCAAATACATTGCAAAAATATTGTTGACCTAGAAATGGCCTCAACTCTTAAGCTTAAACTAAACGAAGTAAACGGATTGAATTTATCACAATTACGAAAAAGGTATGTTGATACACTGTGTGAAGGTCAGTCACATAATTCACAACGAGTTGGACTAGGTCTTTTGAGAATGGCTCAAAGAAGTGTTGGACCCCTGGAATACGAGCTAATTAATCAAGAAAACAACGATTTACTTTTATTTTATTTAACTGTGACAGTTAAACGATAAAATAAATATTTAAGTTTTTCTTTCCTTCTTTTTAGCAGCGGGAAATAGTATGTTATTTAATATTAATCTGTATCCCGGAGAATTTGGATGTAGATTTAGATCGGTAGGAGGATCATTCACCATATGCTTATAATCCTCTGGGTCATGACCTCCATAGTAAGTCCATTGCCCTCTCCCTAATTCACCATGTATATATTTTGCTGTAGATAAATTTCGATTATCTCCCATCACAGTAACATCAGGCCTAATAAATTTTTTACGAAAAGATGTTGTTTGGCCCATAAAACCAGTGATAACCCTTTTGTGACTCTGTGTCAACATTGTGGGTACAATATCCCATTTTGCTGAGAAATCAAACAATGTAAAGAAATCATTGATTTGTTTAATATCCCTATGATCCTTAGTTCCATCAATATCTGAAAATTCATAAATAAGAGGATTCATTTCTAAATTGTAATCCTGAAAAGCTAAACCTTCAGAAAAAATAAGTTTTGAATTAGCTTGGGAATTAGCTGGGTCACCATCAAACATTGAATCACAGATATCTACCTTTTGAGCTGCTAAAGCAATATCAAATGAATCCGTTCCTGAACACATCGTGAACAAAAAACCTCCTCCTAAAACAAAATTTCTTAAGGTTAAACTAACCTCTCTTTTCATTTCACTAACCTTTTGGAATCCCATAAAATTAGCCGAAGCATTTTGTGAATCCACCTCATCTAGATACCAGGTTGCTGTTCTAAAAGCTTTATAAAATTTACCAAACTGCCCTGTAAAATCCTCATGATGGAGATGTAGCCAATCATACTTCGGTAAAACACCCGACAAAACCTCTTCATCGTAAACTATTTCGTAAGGTATTTCTGCATATGTAAGCACCAAGGTAACTGCATCGTCCCAAGGTAGTTTTCCCGCAGGACTATAAACAGCAATTTTAGGAGACTTTTCTAACTTAACGCTCTCCATGTTAACTTCTGAGTCAGAAATTTCATTTAATATCTGATCCGCTTGAACATCAGCAATAATTTTAAATGAAACCCCTCTAATCACACATTCCTCTGCAATACTATTAATATTTGGCAGCATAAAACTCCCTCCTCTATAATTCAACAACCATTGTGCTTCAACACCATTTCCCAACACCCAAAACGTTACTCCATAAGCCTTCAAATGATTAGCTTGGCTATCATCCATAGGTATAAGTATCTTAGAAGAGAATCCTTGAAAAGAAATGAGCATTATACACCCAAGAAATAAAAATCTTTTCATAGAACTAAAATGGTGGTTCGCCTTCTACATCCTTGTTCATCTTAGACCCTACAGTTATTGTTCCCGAATCCGAAAATGCCGTGTTGGCAGGAATTGAATCTGAAGAAAAACCATTGTCCGCGAAGGCGTTGTAATCTTCAAACTTTGCAAGTCTTTTAACAAACTTCATATGAACTGTCCCTAATCCACCATGTCTATGTTTAGCTAAAATAAACTCAGCTAAACCATTTGTATCAAGACCTTCTTCATGATCTGTGAATCCGTAGTATTCTGGTCTATAAATAAATGAAACAATGTCAGCATCTTGCTCAATGGCTCCTGATTCTCTTAAATCCGACAACATAGGGCGTTTATCCCCTCCTCTTGTCTCAACCATTCGACTAAGCTGAGAAAGTGCAATGACAGGAATATCTAATTCTTTAGCAATAGATTTAATAGATCTTGAAATAGATGAGATTTCCTGTTCTCTGTTTCCTCCCTTTCCACTTGAATTAGAAGTCATTAGTTGCAAATAATCTATAACTACTAAATCAATCCCGTGAGTAGATTTAAGTCTTCTACACTTTGCTCTTAATTCAAAAACATTTAAACCTGGAGTATCGTCAATAAATAAGGGAGCCTTGGATAGCTTACCTATTCTATCATGAAGTTGCTGATATTCATGATCTTCAAGTGTACCCTTTCTAAACTTATCTGAACTGATACCTGTCTCTGCTGCTATAAGTCTTTGTACCAATTGAACTGATGACATTTCTAAACTAAAAACCGCAACAGGAATATCATGATCTACTGCAATATTTCTAGCCATAGTCAATACAAAAGCCGTCTTTCCCATACCAGGCCTAGAAGCTAGTACAATCATATCTGATCTTTGCCAACCGCCTGTTAGTTTATCTAAATCGGTAAATCCAGAAGGGACACCACTAACACCTCCATCCTGTGACCTTGCATTATCAATGTTGTCTATTGCCTTCTTAACAACAGAGCTCATGGATTCATAACTCTTTCTAATATTTCCTTCAGCAACTTCAAAAAGTCCAGACTCTGCTTCATCAAGTAAATCAAAGACATCAGTCTTCTCATCAAAAGCTTTTTCAATAATATTACTTGAAACTCTTATTAACTCTCTTTGAATATGTTTTTGAGAAATTATCCGTGCGTGAAATTCCACGTTAGCTGTACTTGCTATTCTGGTAGTCAAATTAGCAATAGTAAAAGCACCTCCAACTAATTCTAGATCACCTGATTTCCTTAATGCCTCGGTTACAGTCAATAAGTCAATAGGTTCAGAATCGTTAAATAAATTCTGAATAATATCAAAAATTTTACTGTGTGCTGGCTTATAAAAACTATCAGGCCTTAAAACATCAATTACAGCATTAACAGCAGATTGCTCAAGCATCATCGCACCTAAAACAGCCTCCTCCAAATCAATAGCTTGAGGTATCACTCGCCCAAGAGTTGCTTCTGTAGATGATAATCTATTTTGAGTCGATAAGCGATCAGTTGTTTTTGACATTGAGTTAGGAGATGGAGATACTTTCATTATTTCAAAGCGCAAGTTAAGCGTCAGCAGACATCATATAAGAATCGTTTTTTAACAATCAATTGACTCTGTTTTCAACATTCACAATCCAAACTCTTTTTTTACCTCATTAACTCTATCTAATTTCTCCCAAGGAAATAGTTCAACTTCTAATTCAACTTTATCTCCTCCTCTAAAGGCTTCAAATGATTTAGTAACAACTTTTGGTGTTCTTCCCATATGACCGTAAGAAGATGTTTCAGAATATATGGGACTCCTTAGATTAAATCTCTGTTCAATTTGATAAGGTTTCATCGGGAAAACAGCTACAATTTTAGAAGCAATTTCACCGTCAGTAAAATTTAACTTTGAAGTACCATAAGTGTCAACATATAATCCTACAGGATCAGCCACACCAATCGCATACGCTACTTGAACTAAAACTTCATCACAAACACCTGCGGCAACTAAGTTTTTAGCAATATGTCTAGTTGCATAAGCTGCAGACCTATCTACCTTGGAAGGATCCTTACCACTGAATGCACCACCTCCATGAGCTCCTTTACCGCCATAAGTATCAACAATAATTTTCCGTCCCGTTAAACCTGAGTCACCATGAGGTCCGCCAATTACAAATTTACCTGTAGGGTTAACGTGTAATTTATAATCATCTTGAAATAAATCTTGAACGCGTTGACTCATTTGAGCTTTAACTCTTGGGATTAATATCTCAGACACATCTTTCTTTATTTTCTTAAGAATCAAATCATCTGTAGAATCAAAACCGTCGTCGTGTTGTGTTGATATCACAATCGCTTCTATTCTTTCAGGTGTTCCATCATCTGAGTATTGAATCGTGACTTGACTTTTTGAATCTGGTCTCAAATATGTCATTACTTCACCTGATTTTCTTATTTGAGCAAGTTCAAAAAGGAGCCTATGTGCTAAATCTAAAGGCAAGGGCATGTAATTATCTGTTTCTCTAGATGCATAACCAAACATCATCCCCTGATCACCCGCACCTTGATCTTCTGGATTTTTTCTAACAACCCCTTGATTGATATCCGCAGATTGTTCATGAATAGCACTAAGCACACCACAAGACTCAGCATCAAATTTATATTCACTTTTCGTGTATCCGATTTTTCTAATCGTATCACGAGCTATCTTTTGAACATCAATGTATGCATTTGAGTTGACTTCTCCTGCTAGAATAACTTGTCCAGAAGTAACTAAGGTTTCGCAGGCGACTTTACTGTTAGAGTCAAATGCTAAAAAATGATCGATTAAAGCATCGGAAATCGCATCAGCAATTTTATCTGGATGTCCCTCAGAAACTGACTCAGAAGTGAAAAAATGACTCATAGTTCTAAAAATATATTGTAGTCAAAAATAACTAAACTCATTTTCATACAATCATTAGATTAGGTATAATTATATTACTTCTTTCTAAAAAACAATCTCACTGCTACACCTGATAAATCAAATTCTTGTCTGATTTGGTTTTCAATGAACCTCTTGTATGGATCCTTAATATATTGTGGCAGGTTGCAGTAAAAAGCAAACGTCGGAGTTTGAG
>JABISU010000241.1 GCA_018700255.1 Flavobacteriales bacterium
CGGAGATAAACTTGATCCAAGCGGAATGGAAGGTAGTGTAAATATTAGCGACCTTCTAACTCAATGGAAAGTGCCTCATCTTTCGAGAGCCACAGCGCGCGTACTACAAGATGCAAAAGGCAATATCTTGTGGGTTTTTGTCGCTGGAGAAGATAAAGTTTGGTCTAGAATTTCCCGGAATGTCTCCATTACTAAATCCACAAAACGATTCGTTTTAGAAGTGAAAATCTGAACCGTCTCCGGGCTAAGTTTAATGGCTATTCCATAAAATATATTAAACGATTTCACATGCTCGTCGTACCAACTATCTTTGAACACAAGAAAATTCCTACTATGACACGTATTCTAACCGCCTTTATTTCGGTTTTCATCCTCGCAACTGCCAGCATTTATAACGTGTCAGCTCAAATGGAAGATCCCATTTCATGGGAAATAAATCTATATGAAGGTGCGATTGAGGGCGAGGTTGAAGTAGTCTATCACGCTTCCCTTGATGCCTGTTGGCATATTTATTCGCAATTCTTAGATACAGATGATGGTCCGATTGCGACAAGTTTTTATACAGATGCAGGCGAAATTATTGAAGGGGTAGAGGAATGTACACCTCATATTGAGTACGACCCTAACTTCTTGATGGACCTTAAGTTCTTTGAGGAAGAAGTCTATTGGAAAGCGACTCTAAAGCTCTCCAATATCTCGTCACCTGACACATTAAGTGGGTCTCTACTTTACATGGTTTGTAACGCAACGATGTGCCTTCCTCCTACTGACATTTACTACAAATTAGCATGGTCAGACATCAAGCCATTTTCTGAACTCCCTGACCTTTGTCCTCCATCTAAACATATATGTAAAGAATTGCCCTCACACAATAAAGCTGGAGATGACAAAGACGACTTAGACTCCAGCTCAGACGAAAAAGAAGACGAAGGATTATTGTTGATTTTTCTAATGGGATTCGGTTTGGGACTCGCAGCTCTTTTCACGCCTTGTGTATTTCCACTCATTCCTATGACAGTAAGTTTCTTTACAAAAACAAGTAAGACCAAAGCAGCCGGTATCAAAAATGCCATCATCTATGGATTCTTCATCATCTTTATCTATACCGCTTTAGGACTTTCTCTGACAGCTATTTTCGGAGTTGACATCATGAACGTGATTTCTACTGATCCGTACTTCAACGTGGGATTATTCCTTCTCCTAGTGTTATTCGGCCTGAGTTTCCTTGGATACTTTGAAATTGCGTTGCCTCAGAGTTGGGCTAACAAAGCTGATGCAGCATCTGATAAAGGAGGTTTAATAGGAATTTTCTTTATGGCGGCAACCTTAGCTATCGTTTCTTTTTCGTGCACAGGCCCGCTTATTGGAGGTGCTCTTGCAGGAGCAGCCACTGGATCATACGCAGCCCCTACTGCAGTGATGCTCGGGTTTTCTATCGCTCTCGCACTGCCATTTATGTTCTTCAGCGCTTTCCCTGGTTACCTTAACTCTCTACCTACAGCGGGTGGATGGCTTAACACTGTGAAGGTTGTTTTAGGTCTTGTCGAGATAGGGTTTGCCTTCAAATTCTTAAGCAATGCAGATTTGGTTCTCCAGTTGGGGCTTCTTCCGAGAGAGATTTTTATCGGGATTTGGATTATTCTGTCTCTTGTGCTTGCCGTTTACCTCTTCGGATTTATTCGCTTCCCTCACGATAGTAAGGGGGCGAAAATAGGAGCCACCCGCAAAGTTTTAGGAATGATATTTCTACTCTTTGGTGGTTACATGGTTCCCGGTTTGTGGGGAGGGCCTGTAAATCTTATCGCTGGATTTCCACCTCCAGTATTTTATAGTATCTATGCTCACGACGATGATTATGTTGATGCTCACTATACAGATTACGACGAAGCTATGACTGCCGCTATCGAATCTGGTAAGCCACTTCTTCTCGATTTCACAGGGTGGGCTTGTGTGAATTGTAGAAAGATGGAAGAACAGGTTTGGCCTGATGAAAGAGTAGCA
>JABISU010000152.1 GCA_018700255.1 Flavobacteriales bacterium
GCAATACACTCTTGGAAAGGACCAGATTATATTGAGGTTCCTCAAATTGATGAAGCTGGTGTGGGTTGGATTTTAGCTGAGCAATGGTGGCCATACCAACGACCAAGTTTCGTAACACCACCTTTTGCTGGGTACTTCAGCGGTCACAGTACATATTCAAGAGCTGCAGCTGAGCTCTTAGAGATGTTAACAGGGTCAGCTTATTGGCCTGGAGGAATGGCGGAGTGGTCTGCTCCTCAAAATCAATTTCTTGTATTCGAAGATGGTCCTTCTGTTGAATTTAATCTTCAGTGGGCAACATATTTAGATGCTTCTAATGAAAGTGCTCTTTCTAGGATTTGGGGAGGTATTCATCCACCTGTAGATGATGCTCCAGGTCGTTATGTTGGAATTCTCGCTGGTAGAAATGCATTTAATTTTGCTGAGACTATAGCTTTCCCTGACTGGGCAATGGAATTTGGAGGTGATGGGTTTTTACCTAGTGAAGAATGTAGTTGTGATTTTGACAATGATGGAGTTGTTGGCTCATCGGATTTGATGTTGTTTCTTGCTGCGTACGGTTTAGGTTGGGCTGGTCCGTTTGATTTGGACAACTCTACAGTTATTGGTGCTCAAGATTTACTTGTATTTTTACAACGTTTTGGTCAATCATGTGACTAAAGATAGAATTATATTTTGTATTTTTCGAAAAATTAAAAACTTACAATGTTTATAAAAGAACACGGAACTGCTGCAATTCTTCTGGCAGCAATTTTTCTCGCTTTGGGCTTTATGCTTGGAAAAGTAACAGGGAAAGGTCATCATAGATGTAATAAAGGACATCACAAGTCCTCTTGCAATCATGTTTCCTCTTGTAATCATGTTTCCTCTTGTAATCATGGAAAACATTCATCAAACAACGATTTCGTATTTCATTCGGATGATCATATGATTATTGTTGAGTCAATGATGAGCGAAGGATTTGAAGGAGATACTATTTTAACAATCCCAGGTGGAGAGATTCATATGTCAATAGATGGAGATAATGTTGATGTTAGAGTTGATGTTGATGAAGAGCACTCGCATGAACACGGGGAGCACGGTGAACATAAAGAGGTGAAAGTAATTAAAGTCATCACGGTAGATGAAGATTAATTTTAGATTATGACAATTATAAGTTTATTTAAGCCACTTGCATTTTTTATCCCAGTTGTAGCTATCGTATCGTTGTGTATTTCTGGATGTTCCTATGAATTGGAGTCTGGTAATGATTCATCAAGTGATAGCTTGTCAATAGAAGAAATAAATGCTAAACGTGGAGATGCATGTGACTGCATATCAAACACTCTAACTAAAATTGATGCTTTCACAGTTAAAATGAATTCTGGAGAGTATAAGAAGAGTTCAGATTTAAATTCAGCTTTAATTATTGCTATGAATGGTTGTATGACTCCTACAGGCAATAAGGAAGCAGATGCAGCTTGGTCTGTTTCTTTATCTGGTTGTGATTCTTTTTTATCAATTAGAGAATCAATGATGTTAGTCAGTGAAACAGCTGCTCTCTTAAAGCAAGCTGAGCAAGATGAATTATTCAAACAAACGGGAGGCGCTAACGGTGCTGCTGAAATTTTAAACCGTTTAAGTAATAAAAACAAGTAAGGCCTGGTTAATCACCAAGCCCAAGTTTTTGGATTACTAAATTAACTTCTTTTTCTGTGCTTCTTAGTTTTGAATTACACAGTTCAAGAAGTTCTGTAGATCGTTTAATGGTATTTGTTAGCTCATCTATTGAGAGCTCATCATTTTGTAGTGAGGAAAGTATTTTCTGAAGTTCTGTTATCGAATCATCATAATTCATATCCTTCAGTGACTTTATTTTATTACTATTTGACATGTGTTTTTATTTGTTTTTACATTGAATAACTTCAGCAAGTAAGTTCCCTTTATGCATCTCAATTTCAATATTATCTCCTTTTTTAAGATTTTTAGAGTCTTTGACAGATTTTCCATCAAGCCTTACAATGCTGTATCCTCTAGATAATGTATTTTCTGGTTTAATAAGCTCCATACTAGTGGCTAGACTCAGTAGTGTCTCTTTCTGCTTAGTGAACACTCTTTGAAACTCTCGATATAAATCCCCCTTAATTTTATCTAAAGACGATGTTTCTTTATGAAGTAGTCTTATCGGCAGATCTAATAACGTTGTTTTCGCACTGCTTAGATTTGTTTTTTCTCTGCTAATAATAGTCTTACTTCTACTGCCAATTCTGGTAGCGATATCTATCAACATAGAAGAAAACATCAAGCTTTGATCTACCACGAAATCACCAACGTCAGTAGGCGTTTTAAAATATCTATGAGCAACAAAATCAGCTATTGAAAAGTCAGTTTCATGACCAATTCCTGTTAGTACTGGAGTTGTAAGTTCTCCTATTTTGAAAGCCAATTGAATATCATTAAAACAGTCAAGATCTAGAGGTGATCCTCCACCTCTAATAAGGACAATAATATCCGAATTAGATTCATTTGCTTTGTCAAGAGAATTGCATATTTGAGCAGCAGCGTCTTTCCCCTGTACAGAAACAGGAAACACCTTTATTTCAAATCTAAATAGCCATTCGTTATGCAGTACATGGTGAGCAAAATCCCTGAAGCCAGATGTGCCAGGAGACCCAATCAGAGCAATTCTATGAAGCACAGTAGGTAGTTTGAGTGCTGAGTTTTTATGCTGTATCCCTTTTTCTTTAACTTTCGCTAGAGTCTCAGCTTTTCTACGTTCGAGCTCTCCTAACATAAAGGATAAATCGATTTTAGAAATATCTAAGCTTAAACCATGAATCTCACTAAACTTAACCCTGCACTGGAATACGATTTCACTCCCATTTTTAAGTACGCTTGTATAAGATTCACCTAGGTCTGCTTTAACTTTCTCAAAAGTTTTACGCCAAAGCATTGCTTTAATTGCAGCTTTTCGTATCCCATTACTCTCTTCAACAAGGTCAAAGTAAACATGTCCTGATCTACTGTGAGTGACTTTAGCAATCTCAGCTTTCACCCAAAAATCAGCACTGCCAGTTTTAGCTTCAAGAGCATTTTTAATGCTTCTGTTAAGCTGAAAGAGGGTGAATACCCTACGGTCTTCTACGGTGTTTATTTCTGGACTACGACTCTCCATGATTGTGGAGTGAAGGTAGATGAAAATTGATCTTGTGGTACGAATCGAATGATTTGAATTCCATTACAAATCTCACTGGCGTCAATCGTTAAATATTCATTAGCTATTAATGATGTAGTGTAATTTAATCGACCGTTTAAATCATACAAAGACACTATACCATTTACTACAGCATTCATAGAAATACCATTTGATGACACTATTGGTTGATCCATTAATCTATAAACCTCTTCGATACCATTTGTGTTTTCTGTTAGTGACAAAGACATGCCGTGATAAGCATCTCCAAGGGTCTGATTTTGAAGGTTTGCAGCAAGGCCAGACATGTAAAAGCCTACATTGCCACTACCGGTTTCAGGTGCAATCCAAGTAGTTGTAAAAATACCTGTAGAACTAGGTGTACTGTGTTCTACAATGTGTCTTGACTCTACTGATTCAATTTGGACAGAAGTTCCAGGATTGGTGAACTCTCCAGCATTTGACCCATCAGGAAAAACGGATGTGGCTTGAAACCCATACCCAACTGCTGTGTTGGAGATTACATTAAAGCTAACCTCATACGTGTCTCCTGCGATGTAAGTTGATACTTCTTCTCCTATAATATTCGTAATAGTCATGCTTGATGAGGCAGTCATAGCCCCTGGTTGGTTATGGCATTGTATGCAAGATTGAGCAGATCCTGGAGCACCTGTTCTGTCTTGGTTTTGGACTTCAGCCACTCCATCAGAACTAGAAAGAAGGCTTAAAGCAATGATTGATACAGCAGACATTGCGAAGATTATTTTTTTCATGAGTGCGAAATTACACTTTTCATATTAAATGTATATATGTTGATTAACTAAATCACCCTCGTGTTAGCTTATTTGATCACATTACTGTTACTAGATGCGTCTAAATAATTGTATGTAACATATATTTTCCATGCAACTATCGCCTTATCGAAAAGAGATAGCTTTAATAAATCAGGTCGCCTATGGATTTTAGGAAGTATTAGTTTATTAATTCTACTTAAAACAGTCCAAAAAATAAGTTTCATTTTTATGTTTTTGCTCTGGAAATGATTGATGCAAGATAGTTACTAAAGACTTTCAACAGTTTAGAGTGAGCAAAATCATTAAGGGGTAGTCTTTAATGTGAAGTGTTTTCTTGAAATTTGTATGTTATGAGTACAAGTGTAAAGCGAGATTTCAGATGGGATAGGATATTATTAGTTGCGCTGATATTAATTGGTTGCTCTAGTGGCGTTGTTGCTCTAGTAAGTAATGAGGCCCCTCCATCACAACAAAAGCAAAACTTGTCTCATCCGGAACCTATATCTAAAATAAATGGGTACAATCTCCCGGAAAAGGAACTAGCTGTGGCTCAAGGGGAGGATACTAATAATGAATTTGTCTTAAGTGAAGATGTTGTGGAACCGAAGACTAAAGATGTGAAATTAGGATCTTTACAGCCTTGTAGCTGCTGTAAGCAAACCATAAGAGTCCCTAAAAACCCCTACACAAGACATCAGTCGGCAGCACGTTCTTTACCTAGTAGTTTTTTTGTAAAAAATGATTCTGAGTTATCATATGGTTTAAGTGTAAATAAACTTGTTGAGGTGTCAGATGGAAGGGGGTATAGAATCGATAGGCTTAAATACAGTAAAGCCGTTCTTCTCCCAGAGGTTAGAGATCTATTAGAAGATATGGGACATGACTATGCGGATGCTTTAAAAGGCACAGATTCTGAAGGCACAGTGTTTAGAGTAACTTCTATGACTAGGACGGATCATCAACAAAGAAGCCTACGAAGAAGAAACAGAAACGCCACCAAAAGTCTATCAACTCATAGTTATGGTGCTTCTTTCGATATTGCTTTTATGGATAGAGCAAACGAAGATGATAATTGTAATCGCCCCACACGTGAGATGCAAAAACTTCTTCTACGGTATCAAAAAGAAGGGAGAATTTTAATCATTCCTGAAGGAGGGTGCATGCACATCACCCTTTTAAGAGTTAAATCTTAGTTTAAGAGCACTCTTTTTATTCCCCACTTTTCAGTTTCGATAAAGAACATTCCCTCTGAGAATCCTGTAAAGTTTATTGATAGACCTTCTCCATTTTGAATAATTCTTCCGGATATATCTCTCACTTTCCATCTTACATTTAATGGTAAGCCATGTAGAGTTGTTATTCCATTTATTGCTGGGTTAGGAGCAATAGACCAAACTAACTCATCGATTTCACTGACTTCAACACTTTCACATTCTTGATGGTATGTTTGCATCCACAGCATACCACCGATAATTGCTGGTCCAGCACAGTCTCCATGGCTGAGTGCCCCTCCGTTTGAAGTTACAACGCTAGTTGCTCCATTTGCGGTCATCCATTCTTCTGCAACGAGGGCATTCTGATAGAAAACCTGCTCGTCTTCTGTACAATAGTACATTTTCATAGGTGATAGAGGTATCCATTGGTAGACGTCGTTGTCCTGAGCTGCGATGTTAAATGGGTGGTCAGGGTTGTTGGTTAGTTGCTCTATGATGCCTGGTTGAATCATTTCGCTTAGTAAATCAGGAAGGTATGCGTTAATTGTGGCGCCATCAGTTTCACCATCGAACAATGCTGGTAAACCTGTTGCGTAAGGCTCTTGGAAAATCTCGCTTAGGTCTTCGTATATATTTCCGTAGTAGCTATTCCAGCCTATGATGTTGTATGCTATGTAAGCTGGGTTTGAGTAGGTATCACTTTCAGCTATTTGAA
>JABISU010000243.1 GCA_018700255.1 Flavobacteriales bacterium
CAGGTAGTACGTTGCCTGAAGAAATAATGGTGGCAGCAGCGCCAGCGATTTGGCGTAAGCCGTAAACCTCAGATACAGATCCTGCAACATCCACTAAATCTCCTGTCACTACTCCTGTACCAATACACCATATAGCTGAAAACGCTCCCGTTCCATTTTGAATAACATAAGAAGCATTTCCTGCTAAAGAACTTGATGCATCGTAAACACCAGTTACAATTCCACCTGTGACAACTTGTCCACTAAAGTTTCCATTGTGGATATCCTGTACAGTTAATGTAGGAATAAAGATACATGATCCATCATCTGTAATGGCTGAAGGGTCGTAGTTAGAAGCTGCTGGATCCATACATCCGCTTGTATCAACAGCACACCCACTAGTGAATACGTGTGAACCTATGTTTGTCCAATCATCTATGCCATTAACGATCCACTCTCCATCAAATTCGTTAGTACCAGCAGAAGCTAACCACATTCCCATGTTACCCGCGTTTACGTCGGGCTTACGTACTAAAGTGTGATTTTGAGTAGCATCCAAAATTCCTGAAACAATAAATCCAGCCCCAGGATCAGGACCGATGTCTCCGATTAAGTCAATCATAACAGTATCTGCACCTACAATCTCAACTAATCCCCAAGTATCATCACCGTTAGACATGTAAGTGTATGTCATATCTGCAACAGCAAGTATTATAGGATCCGAAGATCCGTGAGCTATAATGAATGTACTGTTAGGAGCAACTGTTGCTCCAGCAGGGAAATTAAATGTCCAGTAGTCAAATTGATCTGTAAGATACACAGCTGACGGATTATCACATCCATTGTTACAATTAGCCATTGTGTATTGGTCTAAGTAAATAGTTGAAGAAGTAGGGTTATATAGTTCAATGTACTTGTTATTTGAAGAGCCTTCAGCAACCTCAGATACGAAAAGAGTACAAGATGCTCCAGTGAAAATACAAGACCCATCATCTAAAGATGCAGAAGAGTTATAGTTATCTGCATTTGTTCCTGTACAACCATATAGAAGAACATCGTTAACGTCGCGAGGCTGAATTTTAAAATCACCGTATGAGAATTCTAGAGCTCCAGTAACCTGAATCATTGCACCTATTGTTACAAGACCGGCTCCTATAGCATCGTAACCACGATCATCAGCACGAACAGGTCCAGAAGTGTCATCTAATGACCACTCTCCAAATCCAAGAGCATCGTTATTTACAGTTCCAGTTGTTTGGACTAATACACCTTCCCACTGCTCAGCAATTACATCAGCAGTAGCAAGGACTTCAGCTGCTGGAAGTGCATTTCCTTGGCTTAGGATAGTGACTGAAGGCGAAGTGAGTTGTGTAAGATCATAACTCTCACCAACAGTTGCTGTTACTTCAACAGCATCTCCAACTTGTAGAGCTACGTCTGAACCGTTAACCCAAATACCAGAATAAGCACCTGACCCATCCTGGATAGTTGCGAGAGATCCGTAAACACCAGTTACGACTCCTGAAGTCAAAACGGCTACACCCTCAAAAGCACCAGTTTCTTGGCCTAATTGAATATCTGCGATTAAAGTATATGGAGAAGCTTCACAAGATCCATCATCGAAATCAGCCGCTGCATTATAGTTTGGAGCTGCAACATCCATACAACCACCAATACCTACGGTAATAGATCCAACCATACCAAGAGCAGCATGAGTTCCTACTGAACAATCATAAGAGTATACTCCTGGAATAGTAAAAGTGTGAGAACCTATACATACTCCAGCAGGGTCACCAACTACACTTGAAAAACCAAATGATTCTGGATTACCAAAAGATACTCCAGTCTGAGTATCAATATCACCATTCGCATTATGAGTACCACCATTGTTGACCCAAAACACAAGTGAACCTACATCAACTGTTAAGTCAGCAGGCACGAATGCGAAACTAGAAGCTGTAACTTCTATACCATCAAGATTACATGCATTTGCAAATGAGCAAGACCCATCATCTTCTGTAGCAGTAGCGTCATAGTTAGTAGCATTTGGGTTCATGCAACCTAAAACAACCGGACCACAAGAGCCTGTAAAACCATGAACCCCTAGATCTGTCCATGTATCAACAGGAAATACTATCCACTCAGAAGATGCTTCATCTGTTCCTGCAGATAATGCCCAATCAGGATTTCCTTGTATCACTGTAGATTTACGAACCAATACATGATCTTGAGTGGCATTTGTAGTTCCGGCAACAGCCCACCCAGTCCCTGGATCTGCATAGTCTATGTCAGTTATATTTTGACCTATTACATCAATGACAACAAAGTCAGTCTCTATACCCTGAACAAGTGCGTAGCCATCATCACCATTAGATAAATAAGTGTGATTTTGATTGGCTAAGGCGAGGATAGAAGGATCGGCTGATCCATGAGATACAATGTAAACACCTCCAGCTGGGACTACAGCTCCCGCTGTAAATGTGTTCCAGTATTCAAGTACACCTGGTATAGTTGGCGCATTGCTCACACTTGGATAAGCGTATCCGTCTAAAGAAATATCTGCGCTTGTGGGATTAAAAATCTCCAGATATTTGTTGTTAGAAGTTCCTTCAGCATACTCAGAGAAGAACAGGTCACACTGGGCTTGTGTGTTAGTGAGCGAGAAAAGAGTCGCTGCAAAAAAGAGGAAAATAACGCGTTTCATAATAGTTAATTGATTGTTTTGATAGTATGCAATTTACCTCAAACGAGGTGATTATTATTAGTTTTATCTAACAAAATGATGTGTTAATCTGAACATATAGTCATTTAGTCTGACTTTCATTAAACTAGAGAAGTTTAAAACTAATTCTATGAATAGGTGTTGGGCCTAATTTATCTATAGCTAATCGATGAGCTTTTGTGGGGTATCCGAAATTTGTATCCCAACTATATCCAGGCCATTTCTCATCTTGCTTAAGCATGAAATCATCTCTGTGTGTCTTCGCAAGTATACTCGCTGCAGCTATAGATGAGAACTTAGCGTCGCCCTTTACAATGCAAGTGTGAGGAGGCATTGAATCAGATGATACAAACCTGTTTCCATCAATTAATAGATAATCTGGATTGACATGCAATTTTTCTACAGATTGTCTCATCGCTAAAAAAGAAGCCTGAAGAATGTTTATTTCATCAATCTTATCGTGTGGCACAAAAGACACAGCCCAAGAAATAGACTTTTCCTCAATTTTAACTCTCAGTTCGTCTCGCTTTTTAGCGGTTAACTGCTTACTGTCATTTAGATCTAACTCTTCAGCTATAGCTTTATCTAAAATTACAGCAGCCGCAAAAACCGGACCCGCTAAACACCCTCGCCCAGCCTCATCACATCCCGCCTCAATACGATTAAGCTCTAAAAAAGGTCTAAGCGTAATCACTATCTTAGAAGATCAGTAATTATACTAGAAAACTTCTCTGCACTCTTATCCCAACTAAAATCTCCTGCCCTTAGAATGCCTGCGTTTGATTTTTCATTAAATAAAACCGCATCTTTTTCTAAATCCAACAAAGCTTGTGCCGCTCCTTCAAAATCTTTGGGATGAACCAAAGCAGCTGCGGCTTCTCCACACACTTCGGGAAGAGAAGATGTGTCGCTTGCCACAACAGGGACACCACAAGCCATCGCCTCTACAACAGGGACACCGAAACCTTCAAAAAACGGTAGATATAAAAGTGCATTGGCTCCCGCAATTGCAGATACCAAGGCTTCATCTTCCAACCTTCCTACCCAATGAACACCCTCTGCATCCTGATGTTCATCACTCCACATAGC
>JABISU010000244.1 GCA_018700255.1 Flavobacteriales bacterium
ATGATTTTGCTGGTTTACTAAAAACCCTTTCTAAAATACACGAAGTTGTGCGCTCATGAAAACAGCTATTATTTTCACATCTTTAGTACTCTCTTTTACGTGTTCTGTTTTCGCTCAGAGCGAGATACAGCTCAGGATAGTGGGTGGTCCTGGAGTAGATCAGGGGAATACAGTTTTACCAGTTGATAATGGAACCTACATCTTGGGTTCTACTTCGAGTGACGGTACAGGAAATGTGAGGGGCTATGTGATATTCTATGACGAAGATTTCCAATTCGCCTGGAGCTTACTCACCCCTTACGACACCCCTGTAGAGCAGGTGGTGGATGCTTGGGACATTAGCGTTGGTAACTCAGATGAGATTACCATACTGTCTCAACGTTTAGGGAGTAACGGTACTTACAACCTTGTCGTTTACATCTTAGAAAATTTAGGTTCTGAAGGCCAAATTATTTCATCTCATGAATTTACCCATATCAACAACCAACTTCCAGTAAGTGCCATTAATTGGCGTGGTTCTAGATGGGCGGTGGGAGAGAGCGAAGGCGATGGTTTCCTTGTAAACATCAATGAGCCAATTACAGGTCTCCCAGACTTTTCATATACCACTTGGGGACATCCAATTAGAACTGAAACTGTTGAATCTGCACAGGTTTACGGCGACACTTTATATGTCACTGGAACTACGGAAATAGACGGTGTTAAGCAATCTACTATTTGGGCGTGGGGGGCAGATGGTGAGCCGATTTGGGCTCGTATCCAACCAGATACTGAAACTTACGGAGATAATTTCGCCAGAGATTTAGCTGTGAGCGATGAGGGTTTAATGCTGCTTTATTCTTTTGAAAGGGACGCTCTTCCTTTAGGTCATGGAGTAATAAGTCTTACTTCTGAAAACGGAACACCAGGCATGCCAATTAATACCTCTGGGAATATATTCGTCGATGGATGCAATATAGATTGGTACGGAGATCAGCTTCTTAAATTAGCTCACATAGACTTCGATCTAAGTTCAGGTACAGACTTGGTAATTACATGGTTAGGTCCTTTCGGAGGATATATTGATTCTGGAATATTAGGTACTAACTTCGATGAAAAGCCATCAGATATGAAGATAGATGATGATGGGCGTATTTGGGTTTTAGGCTCTACGAAAGGATTCCTCAACGGAGCCCAAAGCATATGTCTTTATCGCATTGACTCCCTCAACGTAATTCCTGACGTAAATTCTATTACCCCAGACTTAGGAATTAAAAATGATCCGTTATTTCAAAATACCGTTGGAATTTTATATTCGGAAAGCTCATCACCCTCAATTTATCCCAATCCCGCTCTATCCTCTTCAGTAATCCAACTCACTGGCGTGTCCTCGCCTGAATATTGCTCTTACAAAGTGTTCAACACTCAGGGTGATATTTGCTTTATGGGTAGTGGTGTTTCGATTCCTGCATATAATCTTTCACCGGGTAATTACTTTATTTCAGTTTCCTACGGCCTTTCGAAGGTTAGTTCGATGCTTCCAGTTACAATAGTGGATTAAGAATCTTTATAGAAGAGATAATCCTCATGGTACTACTGTTGTAGTACCATGAGGATTAAGATTATACGAGTGTATCGAACACTGTATAGTAGCTATTTATCGAATCTAACAGTCTCGCATATATAATGTTCCTCTGTCGGTTACCGATATGTTAAAGCTTTAAATTAAATTAAACTACTTTGACATTTACAGCGTTCAGTCCTTTAGGACCTTCTTCTACATCATAGCTTACATTGTCTCCTTCATGAATTTCATCAAGAACGCCATTTGCATGTACAAAGACGTCTTTTCCACCTTCTTCTGGTGTAATGAATCCAAATCCTTTAGAATCATTGAAGAATTTAACTGTTCCGTTACTCATATTAAAAATATTTTATTTATAAAGTGCAAAGATATTGTATTTATGGTCTATCCAAAAGAATAAATCAAACAATATTGTAATATTTATTAATGTTTGCGAATACTAACATCTAAATACAGATCAGTAAACTATGACTTTGGGTAATTGTATATAGTTACGATATCTAATTGATGGCTGCGCATTTTATAAAACAAAACAACTGAAAAATAATTAGTTCAGCAATTGTACCCCCAACTTCTATTGTTTATAATTTCTTCTAGCCATTCCCCTTACTTTTCTTCCCCCATTTTTACCATAGCCATTAAATATATTGATACGCTATACATACATACTACACTTTCTTAAAAAGCAAATTGATTACTCAAGAGGGGTAGGGTACAGCTTAAAAAAAGA
>JABISU010000246.1 GCA_018700255.1 Flavobacteriales bacterium
AGCGCCTATAGTGAGGTGGTCAGTAGCACGCATAGTTGCATCGCCAATCTTTATGAAACTCCTCAAGGCGACACAGCTGAATAAAATTGTCACGATAGGAACTGCCTCTAAATATGAGGTGCCAAGTAGAATTACGGTGAAATCTTCTGCGCGATAAATCAAAAGTGCGGTGAGAGGAAGTACTAGAAGTATCACTCCGTGAATGGCACTTAATACAGTTGCTTTAAGTCTCACTAGGTTGTCTTGCATCATAGACATACCGCTAAATAGTACGCTGTCTCCGAGCTTTCCTATTACCGTTACAGGGAGTCCCATCAGGTAGGATGATCTGTCATAAAGTCCCGTTAATGTCCAGTTCGAGGTGGTAGCTCCTACGACCATGGTGTCAATTTTATATGCGGAGTAATTGAGGATATTGAACACCGTACTTCGCCCTCCGTATCCCACCATTTCTCGGAGGGCCTTTTTATTCATAATAACTCCTATAGGGCTAGGAGCAACTATCCAGTATCCGATGCCTAACAAGGTGTTTTGGGATAAAAGAGCTATTACATAAGCCCAAATGCCAGCTCCATTGTACGCTAAAGTTAAACCAACAATCAAGTTTCCTATGATCATCGCCGTAGATGAACAGAAAAACAAAGATTTAAAACGCATTTCCTTAATCAACATACTCCTAGGAACAACGGAGGCTCCTGAAATGATGAAGCTAAGAGCTATCCACCTGAGCACGTCAGTTAGAAGAGGTTGGTTGTAAAAGTTTGCTATATATGGAGCTGATAAGTAAGTTCCTACAAAGAAAATTATACCTAGTCCCAAGCTGAAAACAAAAGCAGTGCGCTTATGCTCTGCTCTGACATTAGAATTTTGTATTAAAGCGGGGCCTATTCCAACCTGAGCGAACATCTCAATAACGCCGACAACGACAAGAGCTATAGCCATCACACCGAAAGCGTCAGTAGGAATTAATCTTGCGAGCACAGCAATAAAACACAGTTGCAGAATAACTTGAGTTGTGACGTTAACACTCTGCCATTTAAGCGAAGTGCTGAATTCCGGTTCAATTATTCTTTCAGTCATGCTACCTTGCTATACTTACGGCGCGTTTTTCACGAATAACGGTTACCCTCACTTGCCCAGGGTAGGTCATCTCATTCATGATTCTGTTGGAAATATCAAGAGATAACTGATCAGCATCTGAATCACTCACTTTGTCACTCTCAACAAGAACTCTCAGTTCACGACCGGCCTGAATAGCATATGACTTTGTAACCCCAGGATACTCAAGTGCAAGATCCTCTAAGTTTTTTAATCTCTGAACATATGCGTCTACCATCTCACGACGGGCTCCAGGCCTCGCACCAGAAATAGCATCACAAACTTGAACGATGGGAGAGATTAAAGTCGTCATCTCCATCTCGTCGTGGTGAGCCCCAATAGCGTTAAGAATATTAGGTTTTTCTCCACATCGTTCAGCGATTTTCATCCCGAGTAACGCGTGTGGAAGTTCACTTTCTTCGTCGCTTACCTTTCCAATATCGTGGAGTAATCCAGCTCGCTTAGCCGCCTTGGGATCTACCCCAACCTCTGCAGCCATAGTGGCACAAAGATTAGCTACTTCGCGAGAGTGTTGTAGTAGGTTTTGACCATAAGATGAACGGTATTTCATACGTCCCACCATGCGAACTAGCTCACTCTTGAGGTTGTGAATTCCTAAGTCGATACAGGTTCTCTTTCCAAGTTCCATAATCTCCTCCTCTATTTTCTTAATCACCTTAGCTACCACTTCCTCAATACGAGCCGGGTGGATACGTCCGTCAGTTACAAGTTGGTGTAGAGATAGTCTCGCGATCTCTCTTCTCACTGGGTCGAAACAAGAAAGTATAATCGCTTCTGGTGTATCATCCACAATGAACTCCACTCCAGTAGCAGCTTCGAGTGCACGGATATTTCTACCCTCACGTCCGATAATTCTACCCTTTACGTCATCGCTTTTTATTTGGAATACAGAAACAGAATTCTCAACTGAATGCTCTGTAGCTACTCTCTGAATCGTCTGAATAACTATTTTCTTTGCCTCAGTATTCGCCCTCTGTTTCGCATCGTCTATTATTTCTTGGACCATTGTAGAAGCTGTAACCTTAGCGTCTTGTACGGTTTGTTCAACCATATTTTTCTTGGCGTCTTCAGCAGACATCCCGGAAATTTTTTCTAAAAGCTCAATAGCTTTAAGTCTATTGTTTTCAATATCTATAGTCTTCTTCTCAATAGCGTTAAGACGTTGACTCAGCTTATCCTTTCCTTTGTTAAGATCATTTTCGATCTCCTTATTTTTTTCTATTTGCTTATTGAGATTCTTTTCTGTGTTACGAATTTTATCCTCTCTAGAGCGAAGATTAGAGTCGAGGTCTTTTCTCTCGCTTTTCTGCTTCTCTCTAAGTTCAAAGAATTTCTGCTTAGCTTGAGATATTTTCTTCTCTTTAATGCTATCTCCTTTGAGTTCTGCTTCTCGGATTATTGCATCCGATTTGGTTTTTAAACCAGCTTTTGATAAGAAAAACCCAGCCATTGCTGAAGTTATTGCAATAATTCCATAAATTATTAGAATGTCCATATTTTGGTTGCCTTATTGCCTACTTTTTCATTGCCGAGGTCATGCGTTTGATAAGGTCATCGACTAGTTCTACTGTAAATTCTTCTTCGCCGTCCTCATCAGAAGCTGTTTTTGCTTCTGCATTTTCGAGCTGCTTAACACGTATGGAAAGTTGTAGGGCTGTCATCGCAAATAAATCAATCCTGTCCTGAACAGCAAATTGAGATTTCAATTCAGTGAGTCTTTCATCAATAGCAGATGCAGCGTCCTTAACACCCTGGACCTCCTCTGGGAGAACTGATAGGGGGTAGGAGCGTCCAGCAATATTTACTTCGATGGTTTCTTTAGACATATCTGAATTAATATGATATTTATGTTAGTAGAGATAAACAAGAGTCGATTTCTTTTACCAAAGCGTCGATTTCCTCGGCCGAAAGGTCGGCAGTGTCGTGGCTTTGAATTAAAGGGTTAGGGTTGTTTGTACATTCCTCAAGTTCTTTCGAACACTCTTTATTCTCAATAGTTAACTTTTCAATCTGTAATAAGGCAGTAGAAAGTTTCTCCTTAAACTCATTTATTTGAGCGTTGAATTTTTCTTCATCTGCTTTACGTTCAGCACTTTCCACCTGAAATCTCTGAAGCAACTTTTCTGTTACATCAACAAGTTTATTTGTGGAATCTTTGAGTGTAGGCATGAGGCACGGTATCGTAACAAATATACTAAAATGCATGTAATGATTTTCAATTTTTTATATGATTTACACTCTTTCAAATTGTAGTTTTACACCATGACTCACATTTTTTATTTATTTTCTTTTTTTACGGCTTTTTTATCTCCTTTTTATTTTTCTGCCCAAACCTCCACACCCCTTTACGCTTCTCAATCAGGTTTCATTGCTCCACTTGATATTCCACTTGTTTTAAGTGGAAATTTCGGAGAGTTCAGAGGCGACCACTTTCACACGGGCCTTGATTTTAAAACTCAGGGAAAGGAGGGGTTTCCTGTTCTCGCAGTTGCTGACGGAGTTGTGTCGAGAGTGAAGGTGAGACCTTGGGGTTATGGCCATGCTTTATATCTAAAACACTCAGATGGGACGACTACGGTTTACGCACATCTATCTTCCTATGCGCTTCCTATTTCTGAATGGCTTTTAGAAAGGCAATACTCGAAAAGATCGTTCAACATAGATAGCCGTCCTGCAACAGAGATTTCATTTTCTGCTGGAGACACCATAGGTTGGAGTGGGAACTCGGGCTCCTCAGGAGGGCCTCACCTGCATTTTGAAGTTCGTGATGAGTACGAGAAACCCATTAACCCCCTTCAATGGGGCTTCAATATTGGGGATTCAAAATCTCCTAAAGTGGGTTCGCTTAGAGTGATTCCAATAGATTCTCAAGGTCTTGAGAATAGATCTCGAACACTAGAAGTTAAATCCGGTGGAGTTCTTGAAATCCCTTCTGGACAGGTCAGACTCGCCGTAGAAGCGAATGACCAACTCGACGGAGCTTCTAACGTTTGTGGGGTATATTCTATGGAAGTTTTCGTAGATGGTGATTTGTATTCTTCCCTTTTTATAGACACTCTTGATTTTTCTACGAATAAGGATATGAACGCTCACTCGTATTACCCGGAGTGGAAATCTTCAAGAACACAAATACATAGATTTACACCTCTTCCAGGAAATCGATTGCCTATTTATGATTTCACCCCGGTCGTGAACCTTGAGGTGATTGAAGATTCCACAATGAACATATCTGTGAGATGTAGCGATGCCCATGGAAACATAACTACAAAGTTGTATACCCTTTTAGGGGGTAGCTCATTCGAGCAGGCGTTTGAGAGTTCACAAAGTGCAACCGTCTTCTGCCCAGCGATGCCTTCCACTGAGGCTACTTTAGAGGATGGAGGTGTTAAGGTGGTTTGGCCTAAGAGATCCTTCTACAACAGGGAAACCGCAAGCTTGCAAGTTTTTTCAAACGGGGAGTTTTTCATTGGACCAGAAGACGCAGCATTGGCAAAATCCTTTAGAGTGCATTTAAATGATCTAGAGGGGGACTTGTCAAAATTGGTGGCGGTTAGGCTTTCTGAAAAAGGCATTAGGATGGGGGTGGAAGTTTGTGAATTTCAGGGAGATTCAGTTACTTTTTCATCGAGAATAATGGGGAGATATAAGCTTGTTAGAGATACCATTGCGCCGAGGCTTTTGCCTAAATTTTCTGCAACCCCATTAGTCTCTAATGGAAACCTTGTGTTCCATCTCGAAGACGATCTCTCTGGAGTATCTAAAGTGGAGGGTTTTATAGACAAAGAGTGGGTGCTGTTACGTTGGGATCCGAAAAAGAAAACAGCTGTTTATAGAGCGTCGGATTTACATCATATTCCGGGCGTGAAATCTCAAATAACGGTTCGAGTTGAAGATGCGGTAGGGAACGAATCCTTTTGGATTGGAAGTGTGGAAATGGGGAAATAAAGGTCTTTATTACCTCCTTATTGTGTTGTAATCAAGGTAGTATAATGCCTTTATAGACAAAGAGTTAACGAATGTCTCCTCAAGCATTTGTTCCCAGTTATCAAAGTAGCTAGAAGGCAGTTGTACACCTCTAGATTGCAGGGTATTTTTCCATACAATACTCAGCTCACTGCCTGGAGAGAATTGCCAGGTGAATCCAAAATCCACACTCCAAGCATTGAAATTGACATCATACTCAGAAGTGTTGTCTGATGCGAGAGTTACTAGAGAGGTTTCATGGAGTTCTGAGTCTTGTCCTAAAGAGTAAAACTCTAGGTAATCTACAGTGCTCCAATAGTGTCTAATTCTTATATTAAAACCCGATCTGTTTGATAATATATAAGCCCCTGATAATACATGGGTTTCACTCTTGTTATTACGAGCTCCGAATATACTCTCGTCTTCTCCATCTAAGCCGGGCATAATTGTGGCATACCCAAGTTCACTGAACTGCCCTTGATAACTATATACGTATCTAAATGATAATTTGTCATTTATTCTTAATCGGGGTTCAATTCTGAAATCATATCCATTCCAATCCACGCCTTCAGTAAATGCTATACTGCGTGCTAATCTAACATCAATTGCAATTTGCTTTCTATAATCTGTCGATATTATTAGGTCTGTATACCCCCATGTAGGCAAATTAAAGGAATAACCATCTAAGCGAGGTTCAAAAAAATCAACGCCCCTAACAGGTGATCCATAAAACCCCAACCGCGCAAACTGAAAACTTTTTGTCATAGCTCCAAGCTCTCCGGAAATCATCAAATCCGTAAATGTTCTAGGATAATAAAGTTGTGTGTGCTCAATCTCCAATCCTGAGAAAAGATTAACAAATCTGCCAAAAGGTTCAACTATTTGATATTCCATACCTAGTGAATTGACCACTTCGTTGGGAGCTTGTAAATATCCCAAGTCGTTAGGGTCATAGAACTCACTTTCTTCAAGATGAAAAGCATCTATTATAAAGTTTCCTGAGATTTTACTTGTTCCAATTTTCCATTTGTGTCCACCGTCTGTATAAGAAGCTTGCCCAGATAATGAATAAGAGTTCTTCTTATTTCGCAATTCAAAATCTACCCCTTGTACAAGTGCCGATTCACCGTCCTTAGTTACTAACGTACTTATCCCATGTACGTATCCATTGTTAGGTAGGCTTTGGTCTAGTACAGCAACAGAGTAGGAGGTAACAGGACTATTTTCAGTTGAGTCTTGTGCATCAATAGCAAACGCCTGTAATGCTCCTATGCCTAATCCCCCTTTAGTTCTTCCGGAGAATTTTGAGGCATTAATAAGTTGAAGGTTTTCGCCTACTCTACGGCTGTAGAACAATCCGCTTTTATTAAAAAGTTCAGTCCCTTCTGTGAAAAAGGGTCGATTATCCTGAAATTGAATTTCGTAAGCACTTAAATTAAGGACGAGATTGTCAGCTACAACTTGACCGAAATCGGGTATTAATGTCATATCTAAAGTAAAGGCATCCCCTATTCCGGCCTTGAAGTCTAGCCCTCCGTTAAACCTTGTTCCTAATCCCCCATCTTCCATACTCTCAGCATATACAGAGGCGTATGGAAAGAAAGTAATCCTTGGTGGTGGTGTTATTTCACTAAATCCGTGAAGCTCGCCAGTTTCTCTCATTCCTTCCACTTGACTTGTAGCGTCCATAGGTTCCCAAACCGAAAATTCTCTAAATCGTCTAATTTTCCTCCAAAAATTTACACCCCAAACTACTTCTTCCCCTTCTTCCATTTTTGCAAATCTCAAAGCTGCCCAAGGAATTTCAAACTCGGCCGTCCATCCATTTTCATCGACAACAGTCATAACATCCCACACAGCATCCCAATTGGAATCCATTCCTGTTGGTGAGACATTCATATCAACTAAAATACCTGCAGGTGTAGTAGCAAATGCCACTCCGTTAATGCCGTCGTTGTATGGTGAAAACATAAAGCCAAATTCGTCAGAGTTCCTAATTTGGTCTCTTTGTGAATATTGCATCAAAATGGAATCTGGTGCTGTGTCGAACATTTGCGCTCCTACATATATGGCTTCATCATCGAAGAGAATCCTTAGTTCTGTCCTCTGGGTAGATTCGTAACCTGGATTCGGAGAAAATTGAGTGAAATCGGATATCACCTCTGCACTTCCCCAAGCTACTTCATTCAGTTTTCCATCTAGAACTATTTCACTCACTTTTAAGCTTGCGTTAGCAATTCTTTGAGCATTTATATCTTCTATGAAAAAAAAGGCTAAAGTTATGTAGCCAAATAATCTAATTCTCCCTCTCATCGGTAAATGTGTTGCTTATTCAGCCATTTTTGGTATTTCCTTGCATTTCTAATATGCTCTCTATATCTCCTCGCAAAACTATGTTTGCCTGTTCCTCCAGGTTCAGCGCACATATATAAATAATCATGTTCAGTTGCATTTAGAACAGCATCAATATATGTGGGTTCAGGAATTCGAATTGTCCCTGGTGGAAGTCCGGTATTTTTATAAGTATTGTATGGAGAGTCTATTTCTTTGTGTATGTCTAGAACCCTTGTAATACTATCATCATCCCATGCATATATTAATGTGGGATCAGCTTGAAGAAGTTGCCCTATGTCTAGTCTGTTTAGGTAAAGTCCAGCTACAATAGGTGCTTCAGATAAAACAGCTGTTTCGGCTTGTACAATAGAAGCCAAAATCACGGCTTCTTCATCTGAAATACCTTTGCTTTTTGCTTTCTCTAATCGATCTGTATTCCACCAAATTTTACTCTCTTTGATTAATCTTGCTACTGCTCCCTCTGCATTAGTTTCCCACCACATTTCGTAGGTATTAGGAATAATTTTCCATCTAATGCTATCTGGTCTTATCAATTTGAGAACATCTGAACTGTCAGCAGCGATACGCGTGGCAATTTTGCCTGCTATTACATCAAGATCTCTTCCGGCAGGAACAATTACTCGAACAGACTCTCTATCCCCAGTGGCTAGTTTCTGAGCAACTTCACCAATTGATTTCCCGACCGTGATTACATATTTGCCAGGTTTAATTCGTTCTCCCCATCCTCTCCAACTCAAAGTCCTACTAAGCCGCTCTCCATGCCCACCAGATTTGGTTACTTCATCTTCAATTGTGATGAGGTACTCTTCTAGAGTATTCTCAGGATCTAGATAGATAGTAATATTTTCAGACTCGTCCGGCATCAGTGTACTAAACCAATGTCCATAAATTCCAAACACGAATATTATTGAAGTTAGTTTTCCTAATAAACCAACTATTACAAGAGGCAGTCCATACTTATTTATATACTTTTTAAGCATGTTCAATTCTTTTAGGCGAATTTTTTGCGATTAAAAAGCTGCATTAAAACGACATCTTCCCATCCATCTACCCCCTTAATCCACTGCTTTCTCACTTCACATTCTTTATATCCCGCTTGTAGGAATAGTTTTCTGCTAGCTTCGTGTTTAGTGGGTACTTCCGCGTAAACAAGGTTTAACCCCAAATGCTCGTCTGTATAATTAGCCATAAGATCAAGCCCCACACTAGCATGTCCTTTCCTCCTTTCTTTATTATCTACAATCACACCTATACCTGCCCTTAGATTCCGCACATCAAAATCGTAAACATCAATAGCTCCAACGGTATGCCAATCTCCTTGTGCATTTTTGTGATCTAGCATAAACCTCAATTGTCTGTCTCGATACAGATCGTGATCACCAGTGGCAAACTTAAGTAAAGTAGCTCTGCTGAAGGGAGTTATGCTTCCTCCTAACCACCAGTGGTTAGAGTCGTTTTCCCA
>JABISU010000247.1 GCA_018700255.1 Flavobacteriales bacterium
AGCACCATCTGATCTGCCTACCCAGTTTTTTTGGGCTTCTTTGATACTATCAGACCAATTTAGATCGTCTAATCCTTCGATAAGCTTGTCGGAGTAAGCTGTGATTCTCATCATCCACTGGCGCATACGTTTGCGCTCAACGGGATGGCCACCTCTCTCAGAAAGTCCGTCCTTAACCTCATCATTTGCGAGCACCGTCCCAAGTTCAGGGCACCAGTTCACCTCTGAATCTGCTAAGTAGGCAAGTCGAAACTGCATAAGAATGGCGCTCTTCGCTTGCTTACTCATGGAGTTCCAATCAGTAGCAGTGAAATCTCCCTCAAAGTGCTTTCCAAAATGAGGGAATAAAGCCATATCTAAATTTTTCCACCAGTCCTCTTCGCAGGCAGCTTCTATGGAGTAATTCCCATTCTTTTCAAAGGCATCAATTAAAGATTGTAACGGTTTTGCACCCCCACTTCCTAAATCATACCAACTTTCGAATAATTTTCCGAAAATCCATTGTGTCCACCTGTAATATGATGGGTCAGAAGTCATCACTTCTCTGCTCCAGTCAAATGAAAACCCTATTTGTTGCATTTGGGTTCTGTAGCGAGAGATATTAGTTTCAGTGGTAATCGCAGGGTGTTGTCCTGTAGCAATAGCATATTGTTCTGCCGGCAACCCAAAGCTGTCAAACCCCATTGGGTGCAAAACGTTAAATCCGCAATGCCTTTTATACCTAGAAATAACATCTGAGGCGATGTATCCAAGTGGGTGTCCTACGTGAAGTCCCGCCCCAGAAGGGTATGGGAACATATCCAAGGCGTAGAACTTAGGTTTATCCTGTAATTCTTTTACTTGGTAGGATTTTTCTTTAGCCCAAACCTCTTGCCAATGCTTTTCAATACTGCGAAAATTGTATTCCATATGATCGACGAAGTTAGTTATTAGAAATCAAATTTCTATCTAACGGGCAACCCTTGTTTATGAAACTCGTCAAATTAGTGTATGATCATGAATCGCACCCCCCTTTCGATACACAATATGGTAAAGTCAGTTCTATGGCGAGTACCATCTATTGATGCGTCAAAGAATGTATATCTAACATTTGATGATGGGCCACACCCACAATTAACGCCTTGGGTTATGGAGCAATTGAAAGAGGCAGGGGATTTAAAAGCTACGTTTTTCTGTGTGGGTGAGCAGGCATCTCGCCACCCCGAAATTATTCGCGATTTAAGAGCGGCAGGTCATGAAGTTGCTAACCACAGTCAGGGTCACGAAAGCGGATGGTCAACACCTAGGAAGTCTTATTTAAGAAGCTATCTTCAATGCGAAGAAGAACTAGGTTCGACAACAAGGTTCAGACCTCCTTATGGAAGGATTACACCTCGACAAGCTCGAGCTCTTTCCACAAGAACACAGGTTGTTATGTGGGACGTCCTTTCCGGAGATTTCGATAGATCTCTTTCAGGAAACGACTGCTTAAACTCACTTAAAAAGCTTACAAGAGCTGGGTCTATTATCGTGTTTCACGATAGCGAAAAAGCAGCTCCCAGACTTCTTTATGCCCTTCCAAAGTATCTCAAATGGCTTGCAGATAAAGAGTATAACGTTCAACCTCTTCCCGATAACAGATCCACTAAATTACATGATAAGCGGGCGGGTGGACATACGGGTCAAGCAAATGTTGGTCTAACAGACTCTATATAATTTAGCCCCTTCGTTATTTCTCCTCGGCCTCCCTTAACATCTTGAGTTTTGCCTTAATTTCTTCAACCTCACGTTTGTAAGATTTTATAGATTTTTCAGCGTGGTCACGAATTGACTGTGCTCCTTTTCCTGTAAAGCGCTCCATGTTTTCTTCCGTTTGGACTACACGAGTATTAAGACGATTAATCTTATCTCTTAAAACAGCTTGCTCACGACGTATATCATTTCCGCCTCCTCTTCCACTCTTCCCACCTTTTGATAGGCGTTCAACACGATTTTGATAGCTTGCCACAGAACGCTCAGATCTTTGAGCGCTTAAAGCATCGTAGTGCTTATCCATCGCCTTTGTAAAGCGATCAGATAAATTCTCAAATTTTTTCCTAGGAACGAACCCGATTTTACGCCATTCACCTGAAAATTCTTTTAGAACATTTAAATCATCGATTCTATTATCTGTAATTTTAAATGCTTCCACTTTTTCAAGCAGCGCGTTCTTCAATCCTAGATTTACTTTCTCCTCTTTATTTCGATCTGCGAACTGAGCTTTTTTCGCTTTAAAGAAAAAATCCTGAGCTTTATGAAAACGTCTCCATAATTTATGTTCCTCTCCCGGAGGGCATGAACCTGCAATCTTCCAATCCTTTTGAAGTTGTATCATTACAGCGGTTGTATCTTTCCAATCGTTGCTGTCTTGAATTGACTCTGCCTTTTCACAAAGAACGATTTTCTCTTTCTTAGCGTCTTTTCCCTCCTCCTTCATTTTATCGTAGAAGACCTGCTTTTTTTCAAAGAAAACATCAGATAATTCACGGAATTGATGCCATAAACTTTCGTTATGCTCCTTTCCAGAAAAGCCGATTTCCTTCCACCTTTTCTGCATATCAATAACGTTAATTGTCATAGTTTTCCAAACCTTATGACTTTCTTCGATATCTTCTGTCATTAAACCCCTCAACTCTTCTATTAACGCTTCTTTAGAAATCTTATGCTCAACAAAACTCTCTCGGAGTTTATCGTATTGAGCTTTTACCTCATCAAAAACAGGACGAGTAATTCCGAAGAACGTGTCTGCCATTTCTTTGTAAGTCTCTCTTGGAGATGGTCCCACATCGAGCCATTGTTTTTGAAGTTCACGAGCCATTTTTTCACGTTCCTTTAGATCTTCAACTGCTGCAAGATTCTTGGCTTTCTCCGTTAATTCAAGCTTTGTGGCATGATTCTTCTTCAAGTCATGATCCTGAAGCTGCTTGTATATATTAATGTTGTAAAAGAACTCATCGCGCAGGCGGTGGTATTCGTCATGAATATCTTTATAGTTATTTCCAGGAACATCTCCAACAGCTTCCCACTCCGCCCGCACCTCATTAAAGGAGCTAAACGCTTTTCCTATATTTTCCTCTTCTTGGATTGTACTTCTTAGCCTTTCCAGAAGCCCTTCTTTTGTGACCAAATTAGCCCTCTGTTCCTTTGCAATAGAAGCTTTCCAAGCTTTCTCTCTTTCTTTAAAAGAACTCGATAGTTCTTCAACTATAGCTTCCTCTTCAGAAGGTTTGTAAATAAAAGTTTCATCAGGCTCGTGTTCTTCCTTTTCCCAAGCATCACGTTGGCGACGAACCTCATCTTGTGTGAGGGCATGGAAGGATTGTATAGCACTACGCACATCTTTTCGGATGGCTTCCAGATCTTCGTTCCCGAGTAGATCTTGGATACGTTGCAAAAGTTCAGACCGCATTACGGTTATAAAATGGGTGTTATTAGTTTTGCAAATATCGGGTATCTCAACCCACCTTGCGACTTAGAAATGAATCTAAAATTATTATTACATAATTGGTTGTGAATTGGCAGGAAAAAATAACTCAATGGTGTGCTCGAAGCGAGCGATCTAAGGCTGAGGTACTAAACCGTCTAAAAGAGTGGGAAGTACCCAACTCAGAAGCAAATTCGTTTCTAGTTAAGTTAGTAAGTCTTGATTTTGTTAACCAAACTCGTTTTCTGTCAGCCTTCACTCACGACCACTTCCATTTAAAGCAATGGGGACCCTACAAGATAGGCGAAGGCTTACGTGCAAAAGGCTGTACCTCCTCAGAAATTTCATCTGCTCTCTCTGTCCTCACGCCAGAAATTGTATCAGAAAAGCTCACTCACGTCCTAAAC
The DNA here is from genome assembly GCA_018700255.1 of Flavobacteriales bacterium. The sequence continues at coordinate 3,850 of JABISU010000247.1, forward strand.
ACTCGTCTACAAACCCATCCTTCTGACATTACCTCTAATCGCCCTCGCCTAATCCGTTATCTTCAATCACGTGGATTTTCTTTAGAAATGATACTATCATCTATCAAGTCGATTTAACTTCTTTACTTTTGTCTCATGCTTACAGTTGACTCTATCGAAATCCTTTCTTCTCGTGTCGAAGCTTTGAGAGGCTATCTGAACATTGAACAGAAAAGAATGGAGGTGATGGAGGATGAAAAGCAAACCCACGATCCTGAGTTTTGGAATGACTCTAAAAATGCAGAGCAAGTAATGAAACTCATAAGATCTAAGAAATCTTGGGTAACTAAATTTGATGACTGCGCTTCAAAGGTTGAGGACCTTTCCGTCCTTTTCGATTTTATGAAAGCTGGGGAAGAAGATCCCTCCGCGGTTGATTCTGCCTACTCTGAAGCGACTGA
>JABISU010000136.1 GCA_018700255.1 Flavobacteriales bacterium
AGAAACAATCCCATCGCGGCTCACCTGGCTCTATTTATTGTAGGGGCCATCTATGCAGGAAATTATGTGGTAGCGAAAGGGATTATGCCGGATGTAGTTGGGCCCTCAGGGTTTATCGTTCTAAGAGTGGTGGGTGGCTCTGCGATGTTTATTCTAACGATCGCCTTGACTGGATTTTTCAATCAAGATCATAGAATTTTCGAAAAAATAGACAGACAGGATTGGTGGAGATTTATCGCAAGTGGTCTTAGCGGAGTTGCGATCAACCAACTTTGTTTTTTTAACGGTCTCTCCCTCACGAGCCCCATTAACGCGTCACTAATAATGACGATAAACCCCATTTTCGTTCTGCTAGTAAGCTCTGTTCTTTTAGGATCGATCATCACAAAGAGAAAACTAATCGGAATTTTTGTTGGAGGTGTAGGAGCTGCTATGTTGCTTGTGTACTCAGCCGAAAACACAGTTTCAGACAACCTCTCAGGGTCAAGCATACTGGGAGATACGTTAATTCTAATAAACGCTTTGTCGTATGGAGTTTATCTCGTGGTGGTGAAGCCTCTTATGCAGAAATACAAACCCCTTACTGTAATCACTTGGGTATTTATCATAGGCACCGTTTTCGTGATCCCTGTCGGTTGGAACCAAGCGACACAAATTATGTGGAGCGAATTAACACCGTCACACATTCGCTCCATCTCATATGTGATTTTAGGCACGACTTTCTTAGCCTACCTCTTAAATGTCATAGCTTTAAAACGGGTCGCACCCGTTGTTGTAAGCATCTATATTTACTTACAACCCCTTCTAGTACTCGTTTTAGTGGGGGTTTTAGCTCTTTTAGGAGTGAGTGAATATCACAAGGATATTAATTTAATGACTGGAGTCTGTACTGTAGCGATATTCACAGGGGTTTGGTTAGTGAGTGTTCCAAGGGGTTGGAAATTGATGGGAGGAAAGTCGTAATTTGGGCTTAGAAATTTTAAACAAAGAAATTATGGCTATTAGGAGACCTTTCAACCTTGCAAAGTGGATTGAGGAGAATCGCGAATTGCTGAAACCGCCCATAGGAAATAAGAATCTGTATGTAGATAGCGGTGATTATATCGTGATGATTGTCGCCGGGCCTAACGCTCGCCAGGATTATCATTATAACGAAACGGAGGAGCTTTTTTATCAGCTAGAAGGGGATATATGCGTTAAGATTCAGGAAAACGGCAAGGCAGTTGATGTACCACTTTCAAAAGGAGATATGTTTCTTCTTCCTGCAAAAATCCCCCACAGTCCTGTCAGATATGAGAACTCTATCGGTCTTGTAATTGAGAGAAAGCGTGAAGCTGGACATGAAGACGGACTTATGTGGTTTTGTAACGGTTGTAATACAATTCTTCACGAAACCTATTTCAAACTCACGAACATCGAGAAGGATTTTCAACCTCGATTTATTGAGTATTATGGCTCCGAAGATCTCCGAACTTGTAAAAATTGTGGTGAGGTGATGGAAACAGATCCTAGGTTTGTTAATTAACAGTTGGGTGAAACATTCTGACATGTAATTATCTTAGATTGCTGTTGTAGATTGAAAACATGAAATTTTATTGATTCAGACATGAAAAATTTATCTCTTGCCTTTTTCTCACTAGTACTTTTTCCGCTAGCATATAATGCACAAGTTTCCGACTGTGTTATCGACCTTGTTGTTGAGGCTTATTTTGAATACGTAACTGTTGGTTCTGTTGACTTTCCTGAGGGAGCGACACTGAATTGGAGTATCAACGGCGATATGATGAATAACGGCAGTGACGTTATCGAGCTGTCCTTTGGTTTATTATTAAATGGTCCCGTCGTAGTGTGTGTTTTCTTTGAATCAGATGAATGCCCTGAAGGAGTTGAGATTTGTGAAACTGTGGACTTGAATGATTTAATTGGAGATGACTGCATAGATTTAGATATAATTGACTTAACAGCTCTGTGTAGTTTTCTCGAGGCTCCCGTCTGTGGTTGCAATGGAGTGACTTATCCCAATGAGTGTGTGGCGTACAATTATAGTGGAGTAACTGAGTGGACTGATGGTGAGTGTGACGGTGGAAGTGATTGTCCTGAGACACTAGGATCGATGAATCAATCAACTGGTCCGTGTAATTGGATATTCGAAGTAGAAGACTCAGGTGATGGCGTTGAAGTGACATGGAATTTCGGTGATGCCTCCAGTGAAGTGTCCGGATATATTGCAGATCACCATTATGCTGCGGATGGAGAGTACATCGTTACTGCTTATTACTCTGATTTATCTTGTGATGGGGTTGTCTTGACAACTGTTATTTCAGTAGAGGGATGTTCTGGCGAGGTGGATTGCATTGATCAAGACCAAATAGATAATGATATGCTTTGTACTCAACAGTATGAACCAGTTTGTGGTTGTAACAATGTAACATATTCGAACGAGTGTTATGCCTACTATTACGGAGGAGTTACTTCCTGGGTAGAAGGCGAATGTGAAAATCAAGGATGTATTTACGAAGATGGAACATTTTACAATGTAGGATCAGAGGTTTTTTTAAGTGAGTGTGAATATATATACTGCGAAAGCCCAAACAATTGGTCTAGTGTCATTGAAATTCCAGATTGCGGTGAAGATGAGGGGTGTTGGGAAGGAGGTCAATTCTATTGTGTTGGATGTGAGCTGTTTATAGATGACTGTAATTATTATGAATGTTTAAATGGTGAAGGTGCTTGGTCTGATCTAATAACTATTGATGATTGTGGTGAAGATGAATTTTGTCCAAATAACATCAATGTCATTTTTCCTAAATGGGATTTTTGTAGTTGGGCTTTTGAAGTAGAT
>JABISU010000160.1 GCA_018700255.1 Flavobacteriales bacterium
AATTCCTGGTTCAGGAGAAGGAGGTCGCGTTATTAAGCGTGATGTAGAGAACTTTAAAATGGCCGGGGCAACAGGTATGCCTGTTATGACTCAGGAGAAGTTTACTGAAGTAGGTGTTAGTCAAATGCGTAAAACCATTGCTCGTCGATTAGCTGAAAGTAAGTTCACAGCACCTCATTTCTATTTGTCTATTTCTATAGATATGTCGAATGCAATGCAAGCTCGTAAAGCAATAAATGATCAAGGACTTTACAAGGTCTCTTTTAACGACATGGTTGTAAAGGCAACTGCTGTAGCTATTCGCAAGCACCCTGCCGTGAATAGTAGTTGGTTAGAAGATAGAATTCGCTACAATGAGCATGTAAATATCGGGGTAGCTGTAGCTGTAGAAGATGGCCTTTTAGTGCCGGTTGTAAGATTTGCAGATGGCAAGTCTTTTGCCACGATAGGTGAAGAAGTTAGAGATTTTGCAAGTAGAGCTAAAGCAAAGACTTTAGAACCTACAGATTGGGAGGGGTCAACCTTTACTATATCTAATCTTGGGATGTTCGGTATAGAAAACTTCACGGCTATAATTAACCCCCCTGATGCGTGCATTCTAGCTATCGGAGGTATAAGTAATGTGCCCGTTGTGAAGAATGATGTAGTAGTACCTGGTCACGTTATGAAAGTGACTTTAAGCTGTGATCACAGAGTGGTCGATGGTGCTACAGGAGCGGCATTCCTTCAGGAATTCAAGAACTTACTTGAAAATCCTGTTCTTATGCTCGTCTAACTACGCTTTTGAGAGGTAGATTGCATTAGCAGCACTCAGTGCAATTAGAGCGATGTCAATAAATCTTGATTCACCCATAGCATATCTTAAGGGAGTTGGGCCTAAAAGGGCTGAACTTCTAAAGGAGGAGTTGGGTATTTGCACAGTATTTGATTTGGTACAGCATCTACCATTTAGGTACGAGGATAGGTCTATATTCTACAATATTTCTGATATCGAAGTCGAGTCTACGGCTTTTCAATTTCGTGGGAAGATTGTTAAAAAGGCACTTTTGGGTGGAAAACGTGCTAGTCGATTGGTGGCAGTGTTTAATGATGGGGAGGATAGTCTTGAGCTTGTTTGGTTTAAAGGAGCTAACAGAATATTGAAACAATTGCCTTTAAATGTAGAGGTGGTAGTCTATGGTAAACCTTCAAATTATGGGGGTAAATGGCAATTAGCTCACCCTGAGATTGAGAAGGTGGAGTCGTATGAGAATAGGAGGGGTGGGGGATTTTATCCGGTATATTCAACTACGGAAAAGTTATCTTCGAGGGGACTCAATAGTGCTGGGGTTGCAAGATTAATAAGGGTAGCTATCGATGCGGTGAAGGGAGATATAGGTGAAACCCTGCCCGATCATTTGCTATCAGAATTACGTCTCCCTAGGCGGAGAGAAGCTTTTGAGGAAGTTCACTCGCCTAGCTCTCCACTGGAGGCTGACAAAGCACTAAAGAGATTGAGGTTCGAAGAGTTGCTATATCTTCAGTTGGTATTGTTGCAGCATAAAAAGACGGTTACTGTTGATTTGCAGGGAGTGAAATTCGGGCAAGTTGGGGAGATGTTTAATGAGTTCTTCAGTAAACACTTACCGTTTGAACTTACAGGAGCCCAAAAGCGAGTTCTTAGAGAAATTAGGGCTGACATGAATACAGGGCACCACATGAATAGGCTGTTACAGGGAGATGTGGGTAGTGGGAAAACTATTGTCGCTTTGATGTCTGCTTTACTGGCTATTGATAATGGATTTCAGGCTTGCATTATGGCGCCGACTGAAATACTAGCACGGCAACATGCAGAGGGTATAAGCGATCTTTTGAAGGAGATGGATATTAGGGTTGAGATCATAACAGGGTCAACTAAAAAGAAAGACAGAACACCTATTTTAGAAGGACTTGCTGATGGAAGTGTGGATTTGTTAATTGGGACTCACGCGTTAATTGAACCTTCTGTGGTTTTTAAAAACCTAGGATTTGCAGTCATAGATGAACAACATCGGTTTGGGGTGGCACAGAGGTCTAAGCTTTGGGCTAAGGCCAATCCCCCACCACATGTATTGGTGATGACTGCAACACCTATTCCTAGAACCCTTGCCATGACAGCTTACGGGGATTTAGATACGAGTGTTTTGGATGAATTACCGCCGGGAAGAAAGGAGATTAAAACCGTTCACAGGACGGATGCAGGTAGATTAAAGGTTATGGCGTTCGTTGAAAAACAAATTACAGAAGGCAGGCAGGTTTACATGGTTTTCCCACTTATTGAAGAGAGTGCAACCATGGATTACAAGGATCTTATGGATGGTTATGAGAGTGTTTCGAGGCGATTCCCTCTTCCTAAGTATAGAATCGGTATAGTGCACGGAAAGATGAAACCGGCTGATAAAGATATTGAAATGAAGAGATTCGTTAGTGGCGAATCTCAGATTTTAGTAGCCACTACAGTAATCGAGGTGGGGGTGAATGTTTCTAATGCAACACTTATGATTATTGAGAGTTCCGAGCGTTTTGGTTTAAGCCAAATGCACCAGCTTCGCGGGCGCGTCGGACGTGGAGGCGATCAAAGCTATTGCATACTTATGACAAAGGAAGAGTTCAGTAAGGAGGCTAGGCGAAGGCTTGAAACTATGTGCAGGACTAACGATGGTTTTGTAATTGCCGAGGTAGATATGGAAATTAGAGGACCTGGGGATATTTTAGGAACCCAACAAAGTGGATTACCTGATTTGAAGATGGCAGATTTACTAAGAGATAGAGATTTAATGACCACAGCTAGGTATATGGCACAAAGAGTTTTAGAGGAGGATCCATCCATTGAGCTTCCTACCCACAAGACTCTACGAGTGAATTTAGATAGAATTAAAAAAGACAGGCCTAATTGGAGTAGGATTTCTTAAAGATTGTATGAACTTAGAAGCATGAAAGTTCTACCCATTTTCTCGGTACTACTTGCAGCAGGTGCGGCTTGGTTTTATTTATTCGGGTCTACCTCTGAGGGAGGCGAAGTAGAGGCTCCAACGGAGTATGCTTCAGACTTTTGGGATGTTTGGGAGATGTGGGAGAATGAGAATGGAGAAGTGACATATAGATTTTCCACCCCCAATAAAGAAGTATTTCACATAGTAAATAAAAATAATATTAGCAGTGTTGAGGGGTTTAGTGTCGGTGAAATGGAAGTCAAGCCTTACCGAGGAGGATATTTAGTTGGTACATTAAGATCTTTAGAAAATTGGGTGGATGAGCCTGGTGAGATGTCAGAAAAGTGGACTGTTTCGAGTGAGAAGTATATTACTTTAGAGAATCTTAGAGATGGCAGATTTAAGCTTATATCTGGCAATAATAAAATTATTATTTGGATAAATTCATACGATGAACCTGAGATTATCGATGGATTTTCTGTGTACGTGTTAGATGATAGAACGGTGTATACTCGATTAGAAGTTGAGGAGGTTATAGAAGAAGTTTATACCCCTGTGTCTCATATGATAGCTCAAGATATTTTAGGGGTGACGCGGAATCATAGAAATGGAAGCGATTTAGATATTGTTTGGAATGTAGATTTAAATGCGGTCCAGGCAATGGGGAGTGGGGGTGAGGTGGTTTGGTCTAGAACTTTAGAAAACGGATTAGGGCCGATAGGGATGTCATTCGAAGTTGATTTATACGGTAATAATAAGTACCAAACAGCCTTTGCCGTAGCCAACGCCATCTTCTTAGTGGATGTATTAGGCAATGACGTATCTGGATTTCCATACAAAGAGAATGGAATTACCAGTTTTGCAGTTTTTGACTACGATCACAATGACAAGTTTAGATTCTTAGTGGCGACAGATGCAGGCCGTCTTTACAATCTTAGAGGTGAGGGTAAGAAAACTCCTGGGTGGAAATTTAAAGTACTAAGCAATGGAGTTAGCATCCAGCATTTATCTCATCTCAGAGTAGGCCAAAGCGATTACATTTACGCAGGGTGCAGTGATGGGAGTGTAAGACTTCTAAGGAGAAATGGTCAGCTACGGGGATCTACGTCAGTAAGAGTAAATCCCGCTTTCGCTCCTGCTATTAGGTTGTCTAGTACAATAGGTAAATCTGCAGTGCTATTTATTGATGAACAAGGCTGGGTTCAGGAACTAACCTTTGCAGACGCAAAATATGTAGGTATGTCGGGGCTTGTTAAAGCAGATAAAGTTTCACTTATTGACATGGACGGAGATGGTGTGGAGGAAGTGGTTACAGAGTTAAACGGCGTTAGATCTGTATTTAACTCTAGAAATGAAAAAATCAACTAACCTAAATCGACGAATTATTTTAGTCCTTTAGGATGCTTCTGCTAATAACGATTTTCTGAATCTCACTCGTTCCTTCGTAAATCTGAGTTATTTTTGCATCGCGCATGAGACGCTCTACATGGTATTCTTTCACGAATCCATAACCACCATGGATTTGGACTGCCTCGATGGTTTGTTGCATAGCAACTTCAGAAGCGTGTAGCTTAGCCATACTGGAAGCAATGTCGTAATTCTCTCCAGCATCTTTCATTGCAGCGGCTTTGTGAACTAACAGCCTAGCGCACTCAATTTGAGTAGCCATATCTGCAAGTTTAAATCCGATTGCTTGGTGCTTGTAAATCTCTTTACCGAATGTTTTTCGTTCTTTAGAATAAGCGAGAGCGAGATCGTATGCTCCAGCAGCAATTCCAAGAGCTTGAGCCGCTATCCCTATACGTCCACCTGCAAGAGTTTTCATAGCTAACTTAAAACCGAACCCATCTTCTCCTATTCGATTTTCCTTAGGAACTTTTACGTCTTGAAACATCAAAGTGTGAGTGTCAGAACCTCTGATTCCTAGCTTATCTTCTTTTGCACCGACAATGAATCCAGGCATATCCTTCTCAAGAATAAGAGCGTTTATACCCTTATGCCCTTTCTCAACATCAGTCTGAGCAATTACAATATATGTTGAAGCCGACCCCCCGTTTGTAATCCAGTTCTTCGTTCCATTTACGAGATAGTGATCACCCATGTCGATGGCTGTAGTTCTTTGTGAGGTTGCGTCAGATCCCGCTTCTGGCTCACTTAAGCAGAAAGCACCGATTTTTTGTCCGCTTGCAAGTGGAGTTAGAAACTTTTCCTTTTGTTCCTCAGTCCCGTATTCCTCAATACCGTAACAAACTAGAGAATTGTTCACGCTCATTACCACACTTGCGGAGGCGTCGATTTTACTAATCTCTTCTATGGCTAATACATAGCTTAGGGTATCCATTCCTGCCCCTCCGTATTTGGGATTCACCATTATACCCATAAATCCAAGCTCTCCAAGTTGTTTTATCTCCTCCATAGGGAACTTTTGTTCTCTATCACGTTCGATTACACCTGATTTAAGTATATTTCGTGCAAAATCTCTTGCCGCATCACGTACAGCTATCTGTTCTTCTGTAAGTTCGAAATTCATAATTTTACTTAATGGACTGCGAAGATACATTATCAAATTCCGAGAACCTTACATATACTGTAATAGGTTTAATGAGCGGCACATCCTTAGACGGTCTAGATGTTGCTATATGCGAATTCACTTGCGGCTCACCCTGGAGTGGAAGAATACTACAGTTTAATGTGTTTAACTTTCCTGAAGGTCTACGATCTTCTTTAAAAAACAGTATGATTTTAAGCGCTGAGGAGTTGTGGAAATTAGATAAGAGTTGGGCTCATTTCGCAGCGGAGTGCGTTTCAAAAACTTCACAGGAATTACTTCCTCGAGTTCAGTTACTATCTTCCCATGGACATACCGTGTTCCATAATCCTAAAGATGGGTATTCAGTACAAATTGGTTCCGGCGCTGTCTTAGCCGCTCAAACAAACCTCCCAGTTGTATGTGATTTACGAAGCCTTGATATAGCTTATGGTGGTCAGGGTGCGCCACTTGTTCCCTTAGTAGATTCAATATTATTTTCAGAATATACAGCTTGTCTGAACCTTGGAGGTTTTGCAAATATCTCTATTCTCCCCAATGCTTGGGACATTGGAGTATGCAATAACCTTCTCAACATGTTAGCGCATGAAAAAGGCGTTGAATATGATGCTGAAGGTAGTATCGCTAAATCAGGAGAAATAATTGATGATTTGCTCGATAAAATGTTGTCTATTTCATATCACAGCCTTCCTCCACCTAAAAGTATAGGAGTGGAGTGGATGCATAAAGAGCTATACCATTTACTTGAGAAGGTAGCAGATCACCCTCTTGAAGATAGGATGAGAACAGCTGTTGAGTACATTGCTATATCCATTGTTAACGACTGTCCTAAATCGGGAATAATTTTAGTCACAGGAGGAGGGGCTTTTAATAGTTTTTTGATACAGAGGTTGAACGAATTGGCCGATGGTGTTGAGTTTTATATACCGGAATCTGATATTATTAATGGTAAGGAAGCTTTTGCCTTTGCTTTCCTCGGTCTTCTAAGATGGTTAGGTAAACCTAACGTTTTAAAGTCTGCTACAGGGGCAAGTAAGGAGTCGTCAGGAGGAGCTGTTTGGCTGCCTTAGAATAGCTATCTTTGCAGCGCGAAACACAAGAATTACTTTCTATGAAGGATCTACTTAAAGCGTATGAAAACCGCAAGCCAGAAATAGTTTTCAGCTGGCAGGATAGTGAAACAGAGGCAAGGGGTTGGGTTGTGATAAATTCATTACGTGGAGGGGCTGCTGGCGGTGGCACACGTATGCACTTGGGAGTAGACAAAAGAGAGGTTGAGTCCCTAGCAAAAACGATGGAGGTTAAGTTTACAGTTTCTGGGCCACAAATCGGAGGAGCTAAATCGGGAATTTGTTTCGATGGAAGCGATCCTAGGAAAAAAGGAGTTTTAGAGCGTTGGTATGCGGTTGTTACACCACTTCTAAAGCATTATTATGGAACAGGAGGCGATATTAATGTTGACGAAATCAACGAAGTCATCCCTATGACTGAGGCGAACGGGGTTTGGCATCCTCAGGAAGGAGTTTTTACGGGGCACTTCAAGCCTAATGAAGCTCATAAAGTCCGTCGAATTGGTAACCTTAGGCAGGGAGTTTCACAAATTATTGAGAATGTAACTATTTCTCCTGATATTAGTAGAAAGTATAGAGTAGCAGATCTTATTACTGGTTATGGTGTTTCTGAATCAGTTCGTCACTTCTACAATATATACGGCGGAAATGTAAAAGATAAACGTGTGATTATTCAGGGATGGGGTAATGTTGGTGCTGCTGCTGCTTATTACCTAACACAAGCTGGGGCTAAAATTGTGGGTATTATTGATAGAGTTGGCGGTTTGATAAATTCTAAAGGCATGGAACCTCAAGATGTAGCTGATTTGTTTTTTAATAAACGACATAATGCACTTTTTGCATATGACATGATTTCATATGAAGAGATAAATGATAAGATTTGGGATATAAAAGCAGATGTCTTTTTACCATGTGCTGCTTCTCGATTAATAACAAAAGATCAGGTTGATAGAATGATCACAGCTGGAGTCTCAGTTATCTCATCAGGTGCAAATGTACCATTCGCAGATAAAGAAATTTTCTATGGACCTATTGCAGAAATGGTTGATAAAAAAATATCTGTAATACCTGATTTTATTGCAAACTGTGGAATGGCAAGAGTTTTCGCTTATTTAATGAGCGATTCAAATGCTGATATGTCTGACGAAGCTATTTTCAGAGATACTTCAGAAACTATTTGTAGAGCTTTAGAAGCGACTCACGAAAAGCGTCAAGAAACAAATTTATTAACAGCCACAGCATTAGGTATTGCACTTAAAACACTAGGATAACATCGAATAAAATGGAATATATTTTACTTACCGTATTCGTTATAGGTTATCTAGGTATTGCTCTTGAACACAATATAAAAATTGATAAAGCTGCTTCTGCTTTATTAACCGGAACAATCCTTTGGGGATTATTCGTCTTAGGTATTCAAGAAATACCCCCTCACCTCTCTGAAATGTTTGCTGATTTTGCTGCAGAAAGTCCTGGTGGTCATGGGTCTTTGAGCACTTTCTATGAGCACCGTCTCATGCATCACATGCAGGATATTTCAAGTATTTTATTTTTTCTTCTTGGAGCCATGACCATTGTTGAGTTAGTTGATGCTCACGAGGGGTTCCGCGTAATAACAGACAAGATTAATACCAAGAATAAAGTGAAATTATTGTGGATTATCTGCATTCTAACCTTCTTCTTTTCTGCTGCCCTCGATAACCTTACAACTTCGATAGTTATGATTTCTCTTCTGAGAAAGCTTGTAGATGATAAGGAAACGAGATGGCTGTTTGCTGGGATGGTAGTGATTTCAGCTAACGCAGGTGGAGCTTGGTCTCCTATCGGTGACATTACAACTACGATGCTTTGGATTGGTGGCCAACTAAGCACCTCAGTAATCATAGTAAACCTTATTTTACCATCTCTTGTTGCGATGTTTGTTCCTCTTGCTGTATTGTCACTGCGATTAAAAGGCGAGGTGTCTCGTCCTGTTTATTACAACGAACCAGGTTCAGAACCCACAACTAAATTTGAGCGTAATATTATATTTGCAGTAGGAGTAGGTGGTCTGTTATTTGTTCCGGTTTTTAAAACAGTTACTCACCTGCCGCCATTTATGGGGATGATGCTTTCTTTAGGGATGATTTGGTTAATTACAGAACGTCTTCATCACAAAAAAAATGTAGAACACAAATCACCACTTTCAGTGATAGGAGTTTTGCGAAAAATTGACACGGCGTCTGTGCTTTTTTTCCTTGGAATTCTTCTTGCTGTATCCGCTTTACAAGAAGCAGGTCATTTGATTTTAGCCGCTACTTCGCTTCGTGAAGCTTTAAATGATGTTTACCTAATAGACATGGCCATAGGTCTACTTTCAGCTATAGTTGATAACGTTCCTCTTGTTGCGGCATCTATGGGTATGTATGAGATTGTCCAACCGGGTATGGTTACAGATGATTGGTCAGCTGCCTTTGTACAAGATGGAGCGTTCTGGCAGTTTCTAGCTTATTGTGCTGGTACGGGAGGTTCCGCTTTAATAATTGGCTCAGCTGCTGGAGTAGCTGTTATGGGACTTGAGAAAATAGATTTTGTTTGGTATTTAAAGAATATTAGTTTACTTGCTATTCTTGGATATTTCGCCGGAGCAGGTGTGTATCTATTGATGTTTGCACTCTAGGTAGAGATTTGCCATTACTCTTTGTTTTTAACCTTTTAACTTTGAAAACGAAAGTAAGAGAGTGTGTTGTGAGATACTAAAACTATGAACTTAGTCGTTTAGTTTCACTATAGCCTAAACACAAGCAAATGCTCTCAAATATTTTATTAATAGTCAATACTGCTGAGGCAGTAACTGATGGTGTTACAGAGGTTGATGTAAATTTTTTACAACTCCTGATGGAAGGAGGTTGGTATATAATGTTACCTCTCGCTCTGATGAGCATATTCGGTATGTACGTATATTTCGAGAGATACATGGCGATACGAAGAGCTGAAAAAACATCTCCTGATTTTATGCAGCGCCTTAAAGACTACATCTCTCAAGGCCAACTGCCCTCAGCGAAAAACCTCTGTGCAGATAACGATACCCCGATGGCAAGAATGCTTGAGAAAGGTATTTCTCGTATAGGTAAACCACTTAGCGATATATCTACAAGTATTGAAAATGTGGGTAAATTAGAGATTTACATTCTCGAAAAAAACATGAGCATCCTCGCAACGGTTGCCGGAGCTGCTCCCATGGTAGGAATGCTCGGTACTGTAATAGGAATGGTACACGTTTTCTTAGATATGGAGGCCGCAGGAACAGTTCAAGTTGCTGATATTTCATCTGGAACTAAGCAAGCTATGATTACTACAATAGTTGGTCTTATAGTGGGTATCCTCGCATATATGGCTTACAATCACTTGGTAGGAAAGGTGTCTAAGGTGGTCCATAAAATGGAAGCGTCTTCTCTTGAGTTTATCGATATTCTTGAAGAGCCAGCAAGGTAAACTTAGCCGCTATGAATTTATCTACTCGGAATAAAATTAGTGTGAATGCAGGAATGAGTTCTATGACGGATCTCGTTTTCCTTCTCCTCATATTCTTCATAATAATCTCCACTCTTGTCAGCAACGGCGTGAATGTAGACCTTCCTTCAAGTAAGGGTATTACCTCCGTAACGTCTAATCTCACAGTGAGCATCAAAGCAGATGGTAGCTATTACCTTAACGGTTCTCCGAGTTCCATTAACCGTACGGATTTAGAACCCAAGCTCCAGGCTGAGATGGATAAGCAGAATGAGAAGATTCTATATCTACAAGTTGATCAGGCTGTTCCTACAGGCCAAACAGTAGAGCTTATAGGTCTCGCTAAAGCAAATCAATGGAAAGTAATGTTAGGCTCAAACCCTAAAAAGTAAGTGATAGGATTTATATGAATGAAAAGGCAAACATATTACACGAAAGCAATGAGAAGAAGCAAAAGATTCGCGCCGGCGTGATGACTGGCATTATCTTTTCTGGTGTTTTATTGTTGTGTTTTTTTCTAATCGCCTTCACTATCCCTGACCCCCCACTTGGCGAGCAATATGTCGCTGTAGGATTTGCCAATCTCGGCTCAGTAGATGATGCCTTAGGTACCACAGAATCTGAAACCCCCTCTGAAGTCATTGAAGAAGTCATTGAAGAAGTCGTAAGTGCACCTTCCATAACCGACCCTGTTGTCACAGAGGAAATCGTCACCCAAGAAATTTCCGAAATCACCATACCAGTTCAACAAACTGAAGTCGAAGAGGAAAAGCCTGTAGTTGAGCCTGAACCCGTTCGAGTTTCTGCAGCCGCAAATTTAATTCGATCT
>JABISU010000221.1 GCA_018700255.1 Flavobacteriales bacterium
ATACGCTCCAACAATCACAAGTGGAATTCTTAACTTTCTCATCTTTTTTTAATTAAAGTATACTACCTATAAGCCCTAGCGGATCCTTAGCTTTTCCAGCTATAAATTCTTTTAGATAGGTCGGTTCATACAGAGCAATATCCTCAAATATTTCCTTTTTAAACTTATCGCTAGCTAACTCAATTGCAGCCTCAGCAGTTGGCCAATCTTCAATAAACACTCTGTTATTTCCTGAAAGAATTTCAGAGCACTTTAGCGCCCCATCTCCAGAAAAACAAATTTTATCCAACCCATCCCAAGGAAAATTCCTTTTATCATCTACGATGATTGACTCAATATTACTAGCGTTGTTGAGTCCAGCGTCAAAGCAACGAGAATAGACCTCCATTCTTCTTGCATCTAACATTGGTACGTAAGCATCAAAACCAGGCTGTTTTGCCATTGCTTGTACAGCAAGAACAGTCAACGTATCCACTGAAATAAGAGGAATTCCTAGAGCATGGCAAAGTCCTTTAGCTGCAGCCACACCTATTCTTAACCCAGTATAAGACCCAGGACCACCCGAAACACTAACGGCTGAAAGAACCTCTGGCTCTAGGTTTGCTTCGATGAAAACTTCATCTATAAATGTCTGAAGTTTCTCGGCGTGGCTATAGCCATTTTCTCGAACACATCTGATTGCAAGAAGTTTTCCCGACGTTGAAAGAGCAACAGCACACTGATGAGTTGTCGTTTCTAAATGAAGAATAACACCCATTAGTCAAATTCTTCTTCTTCTTCTTTCACCTCCACCTTATCACCGTCTTCGAGCTTCCTGGAAACCATATCATACGGTCCGCTCACGATTACATCACCCTCTTTCAACCCGGATATGATTTCAATATTAAAATTATCTTG
This sequence comes from Flavobacteriales bacterium, assembly GCA_018700255.1. The sequence goes on from JABISU010000221.1 coordinate 898, forward strand.
AATTCCAGCTTTAACTTTACCCCAAACAACTTCATCTCCTTCCCCCATAAGAAAAACACCTAATTCAGCATCGTCACTGTCCTCAGATTTCCGTGTTGATACACATTGAATGGGAATTGAGACAACATCCTTTACATTTCTGGTTAACAGATCTACTGTGGCACTCATTCCAGGTCTAAATGGTGATTGTGATTTTGACGAATCGTTGAATAGATGTTCATAGCTATTAGGGCTAATCCTAACTTTTACCGAGAAGTTAGTCACTTGATCTAGGTTAAATCCATTCACGCCTGCATTTAAAGCAGTATTGCCTATTTCGCTGACGTGACCTTTAAAGGTTTCGTCTAAATATGCATCAACTTCAATTTCTGCATCGTTGCCAATCTTTACCCTGACGATGTCACTTTCATTCACCTCAATATCTACCTCCATAAGGCCAAGATTGCTTATTTTCATAACCACTTCTCCCGCAACAAAGCCATTTCCCTGAACACTTTCTCCAACCTCTTTGACTAGAGCAGTTACTATCCCTGCCTGTGGCGCACGTAGCGTAGTTCTAGATAAGTTATCTAATGTCTCTTGGAGTGAAGCTTGAGCGCTAAGGATAGAATATTCAGCACTTTTAACACTTTCTTCTGCACTTACTAAGTTCGCTTCAGCAGCATTAAATGCAGATTCTGATTGATCAAATTCTGCCAGAGATACAACTCCGCTCTTAAACAAGATTTGATTTCTATCCCAAGATTTCTCAGCCACGTAATATCCCGACTCACTTGATGCAAGCATCGCTTTAGCCGATGATAAATTAGAAAGTGTTGTATTAACAGCTGCTTGAGCTCTGTTACGAGCAGAAATATACACGTCAGGGTTGATTACGGCAAGTAGGTCACCTTCAGCAACGACATCTCCTTCTTTTACAGGTAGCTCGATTAATTGTCCACTGACTTCGGCACTGACACTAACTTCAAGTTCAGGTTGGATTTTACCTGAAGCACTAACCCTTTCAACGATAGTGTTTAATTCAGCAGTTGTCGTAATCACCTCAGGAAGTTCTCTCTTCCCGCCAAAAAGAGATGCAACTACAAGTAGTGATATAAGAACCACTCCAAGAATGATAAAAATGTGTTTTTTAGTCATAGTGCTATCTGTTAGCGTAATGTGATGGCCTTCCCCTGATAGAAATCTAAAATCTTCGATTTAAACAAAAGATCATATCTAGTTCGTAGCATATTCACTTTAGCGTTGTCTAACCGCGTTCTTGAATCGGCATAATCAAGAGCGGAAATAGCTCCAGATTCAAATTGTAATTTGGTGTTTGCAAATGCAAGTTCAGCTGAAGAAAGAGCTGCTTGTTGTGCTAAGAGGTTTTTTTGTGAGGCAATAGCATCAGCCCAAGCGCTTTCTATAGTTTGAGTCAAAGCTTGCTTAGTCGACTGCTGAGCGTATTTTGATTGAAGTACTCCCACTTCAGCCTGTTTTACCCCTGAACGAGTATTAAAACCGTTTAAAACAGGAATGCTAAGAGAGAAAAAAACACTTTGGTTGATATTCATAGAAAGTTGATCCGAAAAAGAAATAGCTTCATATTCAGAGTAATTAGGAACAAGCGGAATTACTTGAGCACCGTCGGCTGTGACACCTGAATAATAGACGGTAGTTCCATCCTCTAATTGTCCCAATTCAGCCAAGTCATAAGTGGGTTCTCCCACAGGGATTTGTCTATTTGCAGAGTATCCTGATCCGAAGTTATATGACCCGAATAAACGAGGTAGGTATCCAGTTTTCGCAAGGTCTAGATTGATGTTTGCATCCTCGAGGGTGAGGGACGCAGCGCGCATTTCAGGGAAGGAGTTAAGGGCGTGATTTATAGCTTGAGATGCTGAGGCTGGAAGAGATGAAGATTCCATGTCTGAATCAGATGGTAGTAAAATCTCGAATGTTGATGCTTCTTCGGGTGAGAGTTGAAGAAGTTGGGTGAGATTGAGTTTTGCAATAGAGCGTGCATTTTCGTTTGAAATGAGCGTAGCGTAATCAGCAGCTTGTTGAGCTTGTACGTCTAGTAGGTTAGAGGCGGGTGCAGCTCCAGCATCTACGAGTTTCGTCATTCTATCTACTTGCCTTTTCGTAGCGTCTAGATTAAGAGTAGCGATATTCACGAATTCTTCTTGGAATAGAACATTGAGATAGGCACTTGAGATCAAAAGAATAAGATCATTTTGGGTTCGTTCGAGGTTTGTTGCTGCAAGTTCTAAACCTATTTCTGCTCTCTTGAGATTTAAATGATTCCTGAATCCGTTA
>JABISU010000249.1 GCA_018700255.1 Flavobacteriales bacterium
CATTTGATTGTTATGGTTGTAATGACGAGAATGCTTGTAACTACAATAGTGAAGTAACAATTTTTGATGGTACTTGTTGGTATGCTAATATTGAGTTAATTATACCCCCAAATGCAACGGTTGAGTGTAATGATACTTATGAAGGAATTCCTGCAGTAACAGGAGGGTGTACTGAACCCGTAATTACATTTATTGATTATGTTTTCCCAGGTGCATGTCCTAATACATCTACAATATTCAGAGTATACACTGCCTCTGACGATATGGGTAATTTCGCAACTGAAATTCAACAAATAGATATTGTTGATACAACTGCCCCTACCCTCACCATCCCTGAGGATTATAGTGTCGACTGTGAACTCGACATTGTATTAGACGAAGCAACGGCAACAGACAACTGCTCTAGTAATATTACGATTGAAGTATTAGATGAAGTATTAGGAGATATAGAAGGTAGCTACACATTAATAAGAACATTTACAGCTACTGATGAATGTGATAACACAGCCGTCGAAATTCAAACGATTACCGTAAACGGGATTTGCTTGAACTATGGTTGTACTGATTTATGTGCTTGCAACTATGATGCTGAAGCTGTAAATGACGATGATTCTTGCATCTATGTTGGATGTAACGGCTGTACTTATAGCACAGCGGTAAACTATGATGCTTCTGCTAGTATTGAAGATGGCTCTTGTCTCTTTGAAGGATGTATTGATAGCGCATTTTCTAACTACAATCCTTTTGCTAATGATCAAGGACTTGACATATGTTCTGACAGTCCAGGTAATGCTGACTTCACTGGAGATGGTATTGTTCAGTTGCAAGATTTACTTGAATTAATTATTGCATTCGGAACTGAAGCCCCTACTTATGGTGGGCTACTTTGGGTACAAGAAGCTTGTTTAATTGAACCATACTCTGATGAAGTACTTTTAGAGGGTGCTGGGTTTGAAGAAGGAGATGAAGCTGCAGCTTGCTATCCAGATGAAGGATGTATGTATCCTCTCGCTTTAAACTATAATGAAGACGCTACTAGTCATGGAGGTTTTTGTGTCTTCCCTGGCTGCATAGATAACGAGGCCCTAAACTTCAACTCTATTGCTAACATAGATGACGGCACTTGTAAATACTCTCCATGCCCTGACTTAAATGGGGATGGGTTAATTCAGATTCAGGATTTAATTAACTTCCTACTAGTTTGGGGAACTGAATATTAAGTATTCTGAGTCGTTAGAATAAAATTACTATTAAAATCTAAAGAGCCCTGCATAAATTATGCAGGGCTCTTACTTTTTGGTTGTGTAAGGATAGGTTCGGGTGTACTTTTACATTCTACTTTTTCATTACATGGGGACTACTGAAATAATATTCATTTTCGTTATTTACCTTCTACTTTTCGGGTCGAAGGGGATACCATCGTTAGCAAAAACTATGGGAGAAGGCATCAGACATTTCAGAAGCGCTACAGATGAAATTCAACGTGAAATATTAAAAGGAACTGACAATCTCAGCCGTGACTTTAAAAAGGCCACTGACTTAAGGTCTAAACCATCGTCAACAGATTCTAAAAATAAGCCAGAGAAAAAAGAAGCACAGGAGAGTAAGGGTGATAAAAAGGAAGCAAGTTCAGATTCATGAGTGAAATGATAAACAGCCCGTATGTGCTACTATTAGTGGGACTAATTATCTTGTTTGTTATGTAGTGTATATTTGGCTTGCATTGGGATAAAGATTAACTTCGCAAGTATGAGTGTTCACAAAGAAGCTAAGCGTATCACCACACAGGTGTTGCACGAAATGAAAGAAAATGGCGAGCGCATTGCCATGCTAACTGCCTACGATTTTTCTATGACCCGCCTAGTAGATCAGGCTGGAATAGATATAATCCTTGTCGGTGATAGCGCATCTAATGTGATGGCTGGTCACGAAACGACTCTGCCCATTACTCTAGACCAAATGATATACCATGCCTCCTCAGTTGTTCGAGCAGCGAAAAGAGCTCTTGTGGTAGTCGATTTACCTTTCGGAACATACCAAGGAAATTCTAAAGAAGCTTTGAATAGTTCAATTCGTATCATGAAAGAAAGTGGTGCGCACGCTGTAAAGTTAGAAGGCGGACGTGAGGTGAGAGAATCCATAGAGAGGATATTATCTGCTGGAATTCCCGTTATGGGGCATTTAGGTCTGACACCTCAGTCAATCTACAAATTTGGTACTTACACAGTTAGAGCTAAGCAAGAAGAGGAAGCTCGCATGTTAAAAGAAGATGCGCAAATGCTCAACGACATAGGCTGTTTCGCTATTGTGTTTGAGAAAATCCCTGCCAGTCTTGCTGGAGAAGTCACCGCGGCCGTTGATTGTCCTACTATAGGTATAGGAGCCGGTTCAGATTGCGACGGACAAGTACTCGTCCTGCATGATATGCTCGGAATCACTCAAGATTTCTCTCCTCGTTTCTTGCGTCGCTATTCTGATATTGGAGACCAAATGCTTGGCGCCATTCAAAAATACGTTTCAGACGTTCGCTCGCGTGACTTCCCCTCTAAGGATGAGCAGTATTAAAAAAAAGAGCTTTGATTCGAAGCGAAAGGACGCTTCTCGAAAGTTCATGCGTCAACCTAAGAAGCCCATCGTAATGAGTACGGCTTCTACTCTCCAAGTTCTTTACGAGGATAATCATATTATCGCAGTAAATAAACGATCAAGTGATATTATTCAGGGAGACGGAAAAGGCGATAAGTCATTGTGCGAGGTCGTTGCTGAATACGTTGCTAAGAAATACTTAAAGCCAGGTAAAGCCTTTATAGGTACTGTACATCGACTCGACCGGCCAGTTAGTGGGGTAATACTTTACGCAAAAACCTCGAAAGCACTCTCGCGCCTGACCACGATGTTTCGCCATAGAGAAATACAAAAGACATATTGGGCAGTGGTAAAGCCCACGATCAACCCGCCAGAAGGTCACATAATCAATTACCTTAAAAAGAATTCCAAACTAAATAAGAGCTACGCACACTCACGCCCTGGTGACGATAGAAAAGAAGCCGAGCTTATGTACAAGGTTTTAGGCCAAAGCGATCACTACACCTTCGTGGAAATTCTCCCTAAATCTGGACGGCACCATCAAATTCGCGTCACATTAGCATCCCTAGGTTCACCCATCAAAGGTGATGTAAAGTATGGAGCGAGGAACATTAATGACAATGCTTCTGTGCACCTTCACGCGCGCCGCATAGACTTCATTCACCCAGTAAAGCAAGAAGCTGTAACAATCATAGCTCCTCCTCAAGAAGATCAACTTTGGGATGAATTTATAGCCCTAGATTTGAAGCTACAGAAATTGCTTAACAAGAAGTAACAAAGGTTACATGGGGGGAGGCGAAGATTAGGTAAATTTGGGATTCAGAAAACACAAACATGAGTACTCCAGAACACGTAAATTGCCTAATCATAGGATCGGGCCCATCAGGA
>JABISU010000190.1 GCA_018700255.1 Flavobacteriales bacterium
CTTTAATGGCTCAGATGACAGGTATAGCTATTGAAGTAGATACTGCTTTCTACGGTGTTGATACACCTACACCTGATGACACGTTTGATGTATTAGGCGAGCTTGATGGTTATGTAACGTATAAAGTATACGCTGAGTTTATGAACGCTACGGATGTTTTGAGTGCGATATATTCTGATATTACTGCGCCAACAAGTCCTGTTGAGATTGAGACTGAATGTGGTTGTTTTGACCCTTTAGTTGCAACTTTTACGATGGATCCTTCTAATTCAAGCCTTTTTTGGAATGCTTTTCCGTTTTGGGAATATGACTCATATTGGACTATTGGAATGGCAAGTGCTGATGCGCCTGGTGTACTTCCACTTTACGCTGCGACTAATGTTGATGGTACAGAAGTCTGTTCTGTTTCAATAAATGATGGTGCGATTTTTTCCTTTGGCGTACCAGAAAATGCTATTGCTGGAGATGATTTGCGAGTTCTTATAGCTCAAATCACAACATGTGGTGATTGGTGTTTCAGTGCGAATTTTCAAGTTTTTATTGAAGGAAACCAACAAGAAGAGGAAATTCAATACTTCCTTCTTGAAGATCAAATCTGTACTCCCAACCCTTGTGAGCCTTATCTCACACAGGATGCAATAGTTACGGGTGCGACCTTACCTTGTGCCGGAGGATCTTCAACCGTAGAAGTTGAGTTCTTAGGACTTGGTGCTTCTGATCTTGCTACATATAATCTTTTAGATCAAGGAGGAAATACGATTATTGATGCTCAGGATAATTCTTCATTCGATGACTTATCGCCAGGAAATTATTTTATGGTCATTAATGATGAATTTCACTGTATCGACACTACTGCGTTTACTGTAACTGCCCCTGACCCAATCCAGGCAGATTTTAATCTTAGTCCTAATAATGACTGTTTTGGTGCAGGAGACGCAACGGTTTGTTTGCTAGAAACACCAATTGGAGGTACAGGTAGTTTAATGATTTCTGTTGATGACCCCATTGGCAATCCAGTTGCATCTGTTGATGGAGAAGATGCGTGTTGGACCAATTTAGTTTGCCAAGATGGTGTTGGATCTTTTTCTTTTACGATTCAAGATAATGAAGGATGTTCTTTAGATACAGTTATTACAGTTAATTGTCCACAGCCTATTGAGGCCGTAATTTCAATCGAGCAGATTGATTGCCATGGTAATGCAAACGGAATTGTTAGTGCTGAAGCATCTGGCGGATCTGGAGATTTGTACCTATCAGTTAATACTGAGACTTTTCTACTCCCTAACTCATCATCAGATTTAGCGCCGGGTATATACAACGTTCAGATAACTGACTCCTTAGGTTGTTCTCCAGAAATAGAAATAGTTGAAATTACTGATCCTGATGCTTTAACGTTGCAAATTGTCTCTGCTGCTCCTATTAGCTGTGGAAGTGATTGTAACGGGGCTGTTGATCTTTTGTATTTCGGAGGTACTGGAGAGTTGGCAATTCAAATAACTAACTCTATCACCGGTGTAGTATCGGAGTCTTTAGATAGTTTATGTACTTCCGATTACTTTGCTACTGTTGTTGATGAAAACGGATGTGAGAATCAAGTTCCGTTTCTTATTGACGCACCACCACCATTAGAGTTTCTAATTTCACCATCTCCTGCAACATGTACAGGTATGAGTGATGGTTCAGCAGATATTTTTCCAGCTGGTGGAACGGGAGAACTTACTTGGACTGTTGTTGACACACTGGGAAACGTCGCTAACTTAAATAACTTAAGTGAGATGACCTACACTGCAATCGTTACCGATGTGTTGGGGTGCGAGATCACAGACACCTTCTCTATTAGTGTTGGTATAATTACCGATATGGTTTTAACTACTTTCCCATCTCCTGTTACTTGCTGGAACGCGGAAGATGGAACTATTACGGTTTCCATTGACGGTGGTGAGTCCCCTTTTACCTATTTGTGGAGTGATCCTTATAACCAAACCTCTTCTACTGCTATCGGGCTTACAGAAGATGTATATTCTGTAACAGTAACTGATGCTATAGGTTGTAACATCACAACCGTGGAGGCAATCACTCACATTGAAGGATGCTTGTTTATAGCCGATGCTATTACGCCTAATGGAGACGGTTACAACGATGAGTGGATAGTCGGAGGTCTACTAGATTTCCCTTTGTCAGAAGTTAATGTTTACAACAGATATGGTCAACTATTGTTTCACTCAAACGAGGGCGATGTTCATTGGAATGGAAGGTTTAACGACCAACGTCTTCCTGTTGCTGATTATTATTATACGATTGTGTTAACCCCATACGACCCGCCAATTACGGGTACAGTATCTCTAAAGTACTGACGCTATGATAAGATTATTATTTGCTTCGTGCTTGATTTCACTTCTTGCAGCTCCGTTACAAGCCCAACAACGTTTTCGTAGGACATCATTTCCTGTTAATTCCTTTATCATAAACCCTGCTGTGGCTGGAACTGAGCCTGTAACAGTCTTAGGGTCCACTTACAGACATCAGTGGGCCGGATTTGATGGTGCTCCTACAACGACGATCCTAAGCGCACACTCTTCACTCCCTAACTCCCTGGGAGCGGGAGTGATATTTTACACCGATGATATGGGTGGTGCGGTTTCTCAAACAGGTGTTGAGATAGCGGGTTCGTATAAAATTAACCTGCCTAATACTGATGCGGTTTCGTTTGGTCTAAGTCTTCAAGGAATTCAGTTTGGATTTGATAGTAGTGACTTAAATGTTTGGGATCAAGACGATCCTGCTTTAACGGGAGGAATGGAAACTTCCTTTAGTGTAGATGCTTCAACAGGAATGATGGTTTATGGAGCTGACTACTCTTTCGGCGCGGCAATATCAAATCTATTTCAAAGCAATGTGAACATTTCAGGCGTAGAAGACGAGTATAATCAGCACATACGTCATTACAGATTTATGGGAAGCTATACTTCTGATGTATCTTCTAAGGTAGCAGTCCAAACCTCAGGAATGATACGATTAACAGAAGTGACACCTGCCCAATTAGATTTTTACTCTAGAGCTATTTATTCTGTTTATCAAGTAGCGTATTGGGGTGGAGCTGGATTAAGAGTTGGAGATGCTATTACTTTTTCTTTAGGAGCTGAATTTGCAAGCGTGGGGTTATCTTACTCTTATGATATTACAACTGGAAACAATGTGTTAAGCCAACATTCTCATGAGATCAATTTAACTTATATTTTAGCACATAGAAGAGGATTTGGAAAAAGAACTTTAAGTTCAAAGAGAATCCTTGATAGCAAAAGATTAGTTAAATGATTAAATAAAAAGATTTAAAATGAATAAGATTACTTTAATAATCACAACAGCAATATTTGCTTTGTTGTTTTTGCAGAATACTGATGCGAATGCTCAGTTTGTAAGAATTGACGTTGAAGAAATAGATAATGGGGGAATTGTACCTGGAAAAACATTTAGAGTTTTCGCTGTGTTTGAAAATTCAGGGGATATTCTTGATGCTGTTTATGGTGAAGCTAGTGCACCACTCAAGATTACATCAACTAAGCCGTTTTATCAACACCCTAAGGGAGGTCCGCTTTCAACAGATATCCAACGTTACGATATGTCTGTTAACCCTGAACTGGCTTTTGACAGCTGGGTGACCATTGGATCTGAGGACAATTACATGAA
>JABISU010000250.1 GCA_018700255.1 Flavobacteriales bacterium
AAGTCATGGACACATTTCCTGTAAGAGAGTTTTGTGAATGTCTAGCGCTTGTTGTAAGTGAGAATGGAGATCTAGGAGAGGTGTAACTCCATTGCAAACTGGACTGGAAGGTGTTAGAAAGGAAATCTTCCATACTGGAGTTAAGGTTTTCTTGGAAAATGTCTGAAGAACCGAAATTCAGAGATGCGGAAAATCTTTGGTTGGGTTTTGACCTTGTGTCTTGTGTATGAGTCCACCTCACGAAGAAGTTATTTTCTTTTGCAAATCCTGGCAAACCTTCAAACCCAGACATCCTTCTGTTATAGCTAAGAGTGAAATTTCCGTTAGATTTATACCTGTAATTGTATTGTGATACATTCTTCAAAGCCCATGTACCACCAGAGTATATGTCGAAAAGAAGTCTTGTATCCCAATGCTCTCCTAAGGGTAAATAGTATCCTAAATCCTTGAGGAAAAAACCTAACGTCCCACCATCTCCGTAACTGGGGAGAAGGATTCCATGAGATCTCTTTTCTTGATTTAAAGGAAACCACGCGAAGGGTAGAGCAAGTGGTGTGGGGATTTTCCTGAATTTCATATATAGTGGGCCGGAGATCACTTTTTCGTCTGGGTATAGAATCGCACGAGATAAATGGAAATGGAAATGTGGGTTATCTGCGTTACATGTTGTGAATTTTCCATCTTGTACATGGATAGCATCTCCAGGCAAGCGTTTAGAATTATCTGCATGAAAAACAAGTTCTCCTTCAGTTGTTACTGCGTGATGACTAAATCCCTTTTCTGTATTAAAATTGTAGCACAACTGATCTTGGGTGAAAATTGATGATCCTTGTTTAAAAACTGGACGACCTGTCCAATTTCCTAATGAATCTTTCGTTCCAAATGCACAAGCTTCTCTTTTATCAGTCTTGTAAACCACTCTATCCGCCGTCAACTCAATATCTCCACTTTTGATAATCACCTCCCCAAACAACAATACTAGATTGCTATCAACGATCATAACGATGCTATCTGATGCAGAATATGACATGGATTCATCCTGTCCCAACAAGGTCTCGTTTTTCAACACTAGAAATAGGAAAAGGAAGAGTATTCCTAACCTAAATCTATGTGTATTTCCTTTAATTTCGGGGTAAGCCATGAAGTATCTAAAACAACACTCAAAGCTACTTAAACCCGCGGCTCTTGCGTTAGCAATTATCGCAGTTTTTACAATCGCAGCTTTCACCCCCCTTAAACCAACTATGGTAGTGGTTATTGATGCGGGCCATGGAGGGAACGATCCTGGTAATTTAGGCACTGGCAGATATTCTTCAACTGAAAAAGACATTACTTTAGCTGTATCAAATAAACTTGCGGCTTATATCGGTGAAAAGATGCCCGATGTAAAAGTGATCCTAACAAGAAAAGATGATTCATTCCCTAAACTCGCTACTCGAGTAAAAATTGCGAACAACTCGGAAGCTAATGTTTTTATCTCCATTCATTGCGACGCATTTTCATCCGCTAATGCCTTTGGAAGCGGCACTTACGTAATGGGCATGCATAAAACTGAAGCAAGTCTTAAAAGTGCTATGCGAGAAAATGCTAGTATTTACAAAGAGGATAACTATGAGGAAGATTACGCTGGTTTTGACCCGAATGATCCGGATACATACATTGCTCTTTCTTTACGCCAAAACATTTTTTTAGACAACTCCCTACAACTCGGGACACTCATTCAAAATCAATTTCGTGAAAGAGCCGGAAGGAAAGACAGGGGGGTGAGACAAGCTGGATACTACGTGATTTCATTTACCTCTATGCCAAGCGTTCTTGTTGAACTCGGATTTTTAACTAACCCCGATGAGGAGGATTTCTTAATAAGCAATGACGGACAAGAATATATGGCCTCCGCTCTATTTCGAGCCTTCAGAGATTACCGAGTAGCTCAAGGCTTAGGAACAGGGCTAGTTGAGGGTAGTATTAAACCAAATAATGAAGACGAAGTGACTGACGGAGTGTGGTTTAAAGTGCAGATAGCATCTTCCAACACTCAACTTGATAAATCCTCTTCAGTTTTTAGAGGTCTTCACGACGTGGACATGTATCTTAGTGGAGATTTATATAAATACACAGTAGGAAAGTTTAGACAAACTGAAGAAGCTCACAATAGAAAACGAGAACTGCGAGAGCAAGGTTTTAACGGAGCTTTTGTGGCAGCTTTCAAAAATGGATCTAGAGTCCCGATGTCTAGTGTAAGTACTGAAAATTAACACCTTGAGTAAAGACGTAAAACAAAATATAGTTTCACAAGAATTTAAAATTGGAACCTTAATGATTTTAGGTGTAGTCCTACTTATAACAGGGCTGAACTACCTAAAGGGATTTAATCCACTGAGTAAACAAATTCATTTATTTGCGGTTTACGAAAGAATTGAAGGTCTTGCAGTCTCGAACCCCGTTCTAGTGAATGGTTTCAAAGTTGGACAGGTTACGAATGTTAATTTTCTAGAGGATGGAGATGGTGCTCTGCTTGTAGAGTTTACGATTGAAGAATCTAAGCTTAAAGTACCAATTGACTCTGATGCAAAAATTTATTCTTCCGACCTCTTTGGCACAAAGGCTATAAAGATTGAGCCTGGCGTTACAGATATATATATTCAAGATGGAGACACTCTACTTTCCTCAGTTGAGATGGATATCACAGCTGCAGTAAGAAAGGAATTAGAACCACTAAGGCGTAAAACTGAAGAGCTGATTAAAGGTGTTGACGATATTCTTTTGAATATGAAAGCAGTCTTTGAAGACGATGCAACACAGGGCCTCCCATCTGCATTTGAA
>JABISU010000251.1 GCA_018700255.1 Flavobacteriales bacterium
ATTAATGGCATAAAGAAAGTTCTACAGGAGAGTTTAATGAGATGAAATCGTGAGCACTTTCAATAAATGGAGACATATAGGCATCCTCTTCTAAGAATGGTATCTCAGCTCTAAAGGCATCTTGTAGCTTTTGAAGTTTCGGAGACATTTTACCTAGGCCTGCAAGTTGACCTAAGTCTGAAGCTTGAGCCGCACATAACGCCTCGATAGCAAGCACCTGCTCAGCTTGTTCTATTACTTGCCAAAGCTTAAGAGCCGCATTCGCACCCATACTTACGTGATCCTCTTGCCCGTTAGAACTGTCTGCGTTATCAGCAGAACTAGGAGTAGTAAGTTGTTTGTTGAGAGAAACAAGACTGGCCGCCGTGTATTGGACAATCATCAAGCCAGAGTTAAGGCCGGGATTTTTCGCGAGAAAAGCCGGTAGATTACGAGTACCACTCATAAGCTTGAAGACTCTGCGTTCTGAAATAGAAGCTATCTCATGAACGGCAAGAGTAAGTCTGTCGAGGGTAAGTGCTAAAGGTTGACCGTGAAAATTTCCTCCCGAAACAACCTTGTCTTCGTCTGGAAAAACAAGCGGGTTATCTGTTACAGCATTTATCTCGTTCTCGAACAAATCTCTTGCCTCTATAAAAACATCAAAGGAAGCTCCATGAACTTGAGGGATGCATCTGAAAGAATATGGATCTTGAACATGAGTTCTAGGAGATTTCATTTTTTCAGATCCGTCTATCCAATCTCTTACAGAAGCAGCTACATCCATAGCTCCCTCCTGATTTCTGACTCTATGAATATCGTTGTCAAATGGCGACTCTAGCCCACTCCATGACTCTAAAGACCAAGCTCCAATAGCATTAGCCCACTCCATAAGATTATCTATACGCAACATAGAAGCCACGCCATAGCTGAGCATAAGTTGGGTTCCATTAATAAGCGCAAGACCTTCTTTAGGCCCCAGAAGTAATTTCTTCCATCCGAATTCTTTTAAGGCCTCTGAAGCGTGAACTGGTTCTCCTCCACGAATACTGACCTCTCCCTCTCCTATCATAGGAATTACAAGGTGAGAAAGTGGAGCTAGATCACCGGAAGCTCCAAGTGAACCTTGACATGGAACGATAGGAATAACGTCACTGTCAAGAAAATCTAAAAGCCTTTCAATAGTTAGTGGATTGACAGCGGAATGACCTTGGCCTAAAGCCTTTGCTTTAAGAAGAAGCATCATCCTCACGATAAAATCAGGGACATCATCACCTACTCCACAAGCATGGGAAATGAGGATTTTATACTGCAGTTCTGAAAGTTTATCATCTGGAATTCTAGTGTTAGCGAGTGACCCAAATCCCGTATTCACACCGTATAAAGTGACGTTTTTTTTAGCAATTCTATCCGCTAAATATGCATGACATTTCTCCACTCTTTCCTTCACATCTGGTGACATATCAGATATGAATTCACCTGAATCGAAATTAGGCAAACGATTATATACATCCTCGAGCGTCCACCACTCGGAATCCACCATAAAATTATCCGCTTTCATATCGGCAAGATACCGCTGGTTCGTGTTAACTTGGCTCACTATTATTCAACAGTTATATACATGAAATTTCTGCTCACTTGTTTAGCGACTTTGGCCTTGCAGCCTATTCTTTTAGGACAAACTACTAGCTCCATCGACTTCACCGAATTCGACCTCGATAACGGTCTCCACGTAATTCTTCACGAGGATCATTCCACTCCAATCGTTGCCGTTACAGTTATGTATCATGTGGGATCTAAAAATGAAGATCCTTCTAAAACGGGAATGGCACATTTTTTTGAACACCTTCTTTTTGAAGGTTCTGAAAACATAGAACGAGGAGAATTCGACCACTATGTAGAAAATGCTGGTGGAGTTCTTAACGCGAACACATCACAAGACCGCACATTTTATTACGAGTTGCTACCATCTAATCAACTCGAACTAGGGCTTTGGTTAGAATCTGAAAGAATGCTTCACGCGAAGATTCAGCAGATAGGAATCGACACTCAAAATGAAGTCGTTAAAGAAGAAAAACGCCAAAGAGTGGATAACCAACCCTATGGTTCAATGCTTGCAGAAACTATGGACGCCTGCTATGACGTACACCCATATCAGTGGACTCCAATTGGATCTATGGACCACTTAGACGCTGCTACTCACGAGGATTTTATGGATTTTTACGATACATTCTATGTGCCTAATAATGCCACACTAAGTATCGCTGGTGATCTTAATACAGATGAAACTAAGGCTCTTGTAAGTAAATACTTCTCTGGAATTCCAAAGGGCAAGAAATCTATTCCACGCCCTACTGAGATAGAACCCCTAAGAACAGAGGAGCGCAGAAGCGTCGTTTATGGAAAAGATCGTCTGCCAGTAGTTATCCAAGCCTACCCCATCCCAGCTCAAGGCACCCCTGACTACTACGCCGTAGATTTACTTAATCAAGTCCTCTCAGGTGGTGCTTCTAGCAGACTCAACAAAGCTGTTGTCGACGAAAAGCAATTGGCTCTTTATTGTGGTGCATTCAGCTTTGGTTTAGAAAATCCAGGAGTAACATTTGCGTTTGCAATGGTTAATATGGGAGTAGAGCCATTAGAAGTTGAAGAGGCGATGAATGAGGAGATTGAAAACATGAAAAAAGACCTTATTTCCGAGAGAGAGCTCCAGAAACTTAAAAACCAAATCGAATCTCAGTTCGTCTCAGCAAACTCTACAATGGCAGGAATCGCCGAGGAACTTGCAAACTATCACACTTACTACGGCGATGCGAATCTCATAAACACCGAAATAGATCGATACTTAGCTGTCACCCCTGAAGACATTCGTCAAGCAGCGAAAACATACTACAAACCGGATGCCCGCGCCACCATCTATTTCCTTTTCCAGGATGACAATAACAAAGACTAAGTTCGAAGAAATACTAAGAAAATGAAGACTTTAAAAAACATATTCGTAATAGCACTATCATTCGCAATAACTTCTACTGCAACTCTCGCCCAAGTCGATAGAAGCCACGCTCCAGAAGCTGGCCCAGCACCCACTATTGAACTTGGTGAATCGACCATGCTTAAGTTGGCAAATGGAATCCAACTTATTGTTGTCGAGAATCATAGACTACCTAAAGTTAGTTGGACTTTATCGCTTGAGCATAAGCCAATATTCGAGGGTAATAAAGCCGGGATGTTAGATCTTTTCGGAGACCTTATGCAGTCTGGAACTTCTTTAAAATCTAAAGCAGAACTTGACGAAGCTGTGGATTTCATAGGTGCATCTTTAAGTGCTAGCGATAAAGGAATCCGTGGCTCTTCTCTAACAAAACATACAGATGAATTCCTCAGCATAATGGCTGAGGTTATACTTAGTCCTTCTTTTCCAGAAAGCGAATGGGAGCGCCTAAGAACACAAGCTCTTTCAGGACTACTCGCTTCTGAGAACTCGCCTTCGGATATCTCTGACGCCCTTACTCGAACAATCAACTTCACGAACAACCATCCATATGGTGAGATAACCACGGCAGAGACATTAGGCTCCATCACCCGAGAGGATTTTCAGAACTACCACAGCACGTATTTCCACCCTAACAATGCTTACTTAGTTGTCGTGGGAGATATTGATTCAAGCATCGCTTTTGAAAAAGCGAACAAGTATTTCGGTGATTGGGAAAGAGCCGCTATACCTTACAAACGTTGGGACTTACCTGATAGACCTAGGGATATTCGCGTCTGTCTTGCTCCTGTCGAAGGGGCAGTCCAAACCTCTATAAAGGTCACCCACATCATAAATATGCCTCCAGGCCATAAAGATGCTATAGCAGCATCTGTGATGAATAGCATCCTTGGAGGAGGAGCTTTCTCGGGAAGACTGATGCAGAACCTACGAGAAGATAAAGCCTTTACTTATGGCGCTCGCTCAAGCTTCTCTAATGATCCACTTGTAGGAACGTTTACAGCTTACGCCGATGTAAGAAATGAAGTCACCGATAGCGCAATCGTAGAATTACTTTACGAAATCAAACGAATCACAATAGAACTTGTAGACAGTGCTTCTCTTGCTGTAACTAAAAATTATATGAGCGGCAGTTTCGCACGCACTCTAGAAAACCCCAATACGGCAGCTTGGTTTGCTCTTAATATTAAACGCTACAAGCTCCCTGAGGACTATTACTCTACCTACCTTCAAAAGCTCTCAGAAATTACTATTGAAGATGTATCTAGAGTCGCTAAGAGACACCTCCGCCCAGACCAAATAAACATTGCTTGCGTTGGAAATCCCTCGATAACAGAATCACTAAGACAATTCTCAACTTCTGGAATAGTAGAGCTTTACGACGCATACGGCCGCCCTTTAATAGAACGGTCCCCTGCAGCAGAAGGGGTTACAGCAAATAGTGTGATAACCGCCCATTACGATGCTCTAGGCGGAGTAAAAGCATTCTCTAAGCTCAAAGGAGTTCAGCTCAACGGCTCCGTGGAAATGCCTGGCGGCATGAACCTCCAATTTTCTCAAACGAAAAATTACAATAAGAAAGCGCGCGGCGCAAGGACCGCCATGAGTATGAGCGGATATGACATAATGGTTAATGTAGTCACTGATAAAGGAGGCTTCTCTGAGCAAATAGGTTCCAAATCCATATACGATGGCTCTGAACTTATTCGCGTTCAATGGGAAGAACTCGACCCAGTATTTATGCTTCACGCATCAGAAAAAGGCATAACCACAGATCTTCAAGGCGTAGAAGAAATCAATGGAGTTAAATACCACGTTATTTCATTCTCCCTTGATGAGTCTGTCAACATGACTTGCTATTTCGACTTTAATCTAGAAACCCTATCGTTTTCTAAATCGACTATCGACGGGCCTGATGGGCCTACAACCACTACTACTACTTACAACAAATACATCGAGTACGAGAACGGACTTTCATTCCCAATTGAGGTTATTACTCTTGTCGGACCTAAACAAATGTCAACTCGTTTAGGTTCAATCACTATCAACCCAGAGATCGACACATCAATCTTTAAACTCGACTAAGATGACAGACGAGATTAAGATGTCTGATTTGAATGAGTCCATCTCACCTTTAGTCATCCTGAAAGATGTCGCCCTTAATCATCAAGAACACCAAGTTCTGAGCGGCGTCAACCTTCAGATCTATCGTAGTGAATTCCTGTATCTGATAGGAAAGACAGGAAGTGGAAAGTCAAGTCTATTAAGAGCTTTATACGGGGATCTTAATCTCACAAGCGGATCAGGTGAAGTGTGCAATACTGACCTGTCCAATCTAAACAGAAGAAACGTGCACAAACTGCGTCGCAAACTCGGGATAGTATTTCAAGATTTCGGATTACTTACAGATAGGTCTGTGAGTGACAACTTGAAGTTTGCGTTAAAAGCTACTGGTTGGATTAAGAAAAATGAAATTATAAACCGAATAGACGAAGTTCTTGAGACAGTAGGCCTACCACACAAAGGATACAAATTTCCACACGAACTATCCGGAGGAGAGCAACAGCGTGTAGCCATAGCTCGCGCCTTACTCAACTCTCCCGATTTCGTCCTTGCTGACGAACCCACCGGCAACCTCGACCCAGAAACTACAAGAGAAATCCTTACTCTTATGCACGGACTCACAACTTCTGGTTGCAGTGTTATTATGGCTACTCACGATCATGCCTCTATGGAGGAGTTTCCTGGGAAAATCTTGAAGTGTGAGGACGGTAAGGTACTCTTAGTTGAAAAAACTTATGAATCTGAATGAATTCTGCGTCCTCTAAAAAATCGCCTAGCATCAGCGTTATCATCCCCTCTTACAATCAACTTGAGGGACTACAAAAAACAATTAAGACCTTTTCAAGCTTACGTAGAAGAGGATTAGAGTTAATCGTAGTTGATGGCGCGTCAACCGATGGCAGTTCTGAGTGGATTCATTCAAACACTTCAGATATAGATCAGATTTTAATTGAACCCG
This sequence comes from Flavobacteriales bacterium, assembly GCA_018700255.1. Next base: position 5,994 of record JABISU010000251.1, read on the forward strand.
ACACAGGCATTTACGATGCCATGAATAAGGGCCTTGAGTTAGCAAACGGTGACTGGGTTTGGTTTATGGGAACAGGTGATTTACCTGCATTCGAAGGTGTTAATGAAATCTTAGAAGTGGTTGAGGGTAGTACGTGTGATTTCGAGGAACCTTCTCCTAAAATGCTTGCCTTCGGAGTTCACTTACTCGCTCCTCGTGAACCAGGAGTGCCAGAGTATTACAAACCAGTATGGGATTCCAAACTTATTTGGAGAAACACAATACACCATCAGGGAGCTATTTATTCGCGAGAGCTTTTTAAAGGCGATGCCTATGATTTAAGGTTTAAAGTCTTAGCAGATTATCATTTGCACTTGAGGATTTGGAAGAAGGGTGTTAAGTGCTATTGTTTTCCTTCAATTATTGCTGAAGTTAGACCTGGCGGAGTCAGTAGAGACTTCTCTCTATCGCTTTATAACGAAGAAAGAACTATGAAGCGAGATGTTTTATCGGGATGGGAGAATCTGGTCCAATTGATTTGGACTAGAATGAAGTGGCTAAAGAAAAAAGTTAATGTATAACTCTATACAACACTAACTACCCCTCTAAATACTCCGTAATAAGATGAGAATCAACATCCCAATGAAGATTTTCTCTTGCAATCATACATTTTGAAAACCAAAACTCGCGTGGCTTAGAAAGAACTTCAGAAACGCCTTTAGCAATAGCTTCTGAGGTCACTTCCTTCAACACCACCCCTACTCCATTTTCCTCAACCACACGGCGGACTTCGACCATGGGACTCGCTACGATAGGCAACCCTATATGAATAAAATCGAAGAGTTTGTTAGGCAGACTGAGTAGGTAATTGGTATGAAGGCCTTTGTCTAAGGAAAGGCCAACGTCTGCTGAAGCAGTTAGTATACGTAGCTTATCATAATTTAGGCGGGGAATACAATGTAGTCTATCCTTCCACCTGGGATCATTAATTCGCTCAACAGATTCATCGAACTCGATTCCTGCTCCAACAAGAACTAACCTTACGTCAGTCATAACAGCTAGGGCATCGACGGCATCTGAAGTGCCACGGTCTCTATCCATATATGCGCCTTGAAGAAGGAGGATGGGTAGATCTGTGGGGATACCAAACTCTAAAAATGCAGTTCGTGGAGTTAAATCCGGAACTGACTTTAAGACAGGCATATTGCGTAGGACATCAACTTTAACACCGTAGCGCTGGCGAAACTCCTTAGCTATGGACTCGTTTACGGTGAGCATCTTACCTAACTTAGGAATGCAATATCTCTCTATAAAAAGCCAGACCTTTCTTCTCAACGGCTTCCCAGTGAGTCCAGCGGCCTCAGTAAAAAATTCATGGGAGTCATAAACTACAGGGATCTTTCTATGACGCCCCACGACAATAGACGGCAACAGCGTATCAAGATCGTTTGCCCAAATCCTATCTACCTCAGCTTTGCCTAACCATTTCAGTAATGCAAGTTGTAATTCCGCATAGAAAAGCGGTCCAGACTTGAATAACAAAGGCAAGCGTACAGCACTTCCGGGGCCATCGTAAGGAATTGATTCGGGGAGTTCCCGTCCAACTAAAATGGGCTCGTGCCCAGCGGCGATCATTGCCTCACAGGTTTTCCTTACACGTTGATCGAATGTGAGGTCGTTAGAGACAAGGACTGCAATTTTCAAACCCAGATTATTTAAGGGTGCCCTCTTTAATTTGTTCCAAGACACGCTTCGTGTAACGAGGGAAATCTCCTTTCATCATCCATCCGAAATATCCAGGATCACGCTCAATAAGTTCCTTTACAGAAACTCCCTTATTCTTACCAAAATTGAAAACAATTACACCGTCGTCATTATATATGAGTCTTCCAGCGAGATCTGCGTTGCGAGTTCGTTGGCAGAATTTATGGAGCTCATCCATATCTGAAGGTACAGGCCCTACTGTTTCGCCTCGGCTGTCGCTAATAGTTGCGTCAGCATATTTTTCAAGTTGATTTACAAGAATTTCTAATGTTGCGGCAGTATCGGGGTAAGCTTCGTGCGCTCCCTCGAGTTCTTTGTCGCAGTAAAATCTGTAGGCAGCTTTAAGTGTGCGTTGCTCCATTTTGTGGAAGATGTTTTGGACATCTATGAGATTTCGGCCTTCTAATCCAAAATCTACTCCAACCCTCAAAAACTCCTCAGCCAACATAGGAACGTCAAAACGGTTGCTATTAAATCCACCTAAGTCACAATTTTGAAGAAATTTCACTAACCCCGGAGCTATAGCTCCAAAGGTGTGCTTACTTTTTACATCCTCGTCATAAACACCATGAACAAGAGAAGACTCAAGCGGAATTGGCATTTCTGGGTTTACAAGGATTCTATAATCATTCCCTGCTTTCTCTGGCTTACGCACCACAGATCCATCAGGAGAAACCTTAATCATTGCAATTTCAACGATTCTATCCTTCCCAACTTGTACTCCAGTAGTTTCCAGGTCGAAAACTACGAGAGGCCTCTTGAGATGTAAACTTTTGAGAGCTGCTTCTAAATCCATCTTGTCTTATCCTTCTAATGGGCGATCTAAAGAAAACGCCTCTAAGTAATCAGCTACTCGTTGAACGAAACTACCTCCCAATTGACCATCAACAACTCTGTGGTCATAGCTGTGAGAAAGGAACATCATATGACGTATTGCAATAACATCTCCTTCAGGAGTTTCAATAACAGCGGGTTTTTTACGTATAGCTCCAAGTGCCAGAATTCCAACCTGGGGTTGGTTAATAATAGGAGTTCCCATTACATTTCCAAAAGTTCCCACGTTACTCATCGTGTAGGTACCACCAGAAATATCATCCGGACCTAATTTCCCAAGTCTTGCACGATTTGCTAAATCATTAATTGCACGAGCGAGCCCTTGGAGGTTATATGAGTTGGCATTTTTAATCACTGGAACAATCAGATTACCTGTAGGCAGAGCTGCAGCCATTCCGAGATGAATACCCTTATGAATCACAACGTTATCCCCATCAATACTTGCATTTACTCCAGGAAAATCACCAATAGCTTTAATAATCGCTTCAGCTATTAAAGGAGTGAAAGTTAATTTCTCACCGAATTTCTCTTGAAATTCTTTCTTATTCTTATTTCTCCAAAGTACCAAACTCGTCACATCCGCTTCAACAAAAGAAGTAACGTGGGGAGATGTTTGTACAGAATCAACCATGTGCTTGGCAATCATCTTACGCATCCTATCCATCTCAACAATTTCATATCCACCAGAAACAGATTTGAATGCAGGGTGCGGTTCATCAGATGAAGCAGAGACTTTATATGCTATAGCCGGTTTAGTGAGATTAGCTGGCGTCGGCTTTGCTGTTGGAACTGTTGTACCACCACGGTTCGCTAAATACGCGATCATATCCTTCTTCGTCACACGACCTTCAGCACCAGTACCATGTATAGACTCTAGATTTTCCATGCTTACTCCCTCTTCAAAAGCTATGCTTCTTACAAGTGGAGAGTAGAAACGCCCAGATTTACCTGTTCTTGCAGGAGATGTGACAACTACTGCCGCTGCAAGAGGAGCGGAAACCATTTCAACAACATCTTGAGAGGGAACTGGAGAAGGTTCAGATTTGGGAGCTGGAGAAGAAACTGACGCAGATGCTGAAGAAGTAGCTTCACCGCCAATCTCGTATCGGGCAATTGGATCTCCAACCTGTACTACGTCATCTTCTGAGACTAGCCATTCAACAAGCACTCCGTCTTCTGGAGCTGGAACTTCACTATCAACCTTGTCAGTTGCTATTTCTACTACGGCCTGGTCTGCCTCGACATTTGCCCCAGCATCAACTAGAAATTTAATTATAGTGGCCTCTGCCACACTTTCGCCCATTTTAGGGAGGAGGATTTCTATGATTGCCATGTAATCAGTTTACAGGTTACAAAAGTAATGCGTTCAGGATAAGCTTGAGGTCTTCAAAGCAATTGTATTTTTTGCTTGAGCCAAATTCTAAAAATCATGCAGTTAAATCTGATAGAGGTAACACAGAAATGTGTGGACAGTGTTGTCGCACTATTTTCAAAAACCTTATTAAGTCTTGATGACACAAACAATATCACAATTAGCATGTGCTTACACGTAGCCACACAATGGCACCTGTGGTAACTTGTAACCACACATTTCTCATCGATTGGTCCTGAAGGCATAGGTAAATAAGGGATTCCTCAAAAAAGAGCAAAATCAACGTTTACACTGTAAGCAGACAGTTATGTCGAACCCTTCGATAAAAAACACAAAGAAATTTATGAACGAATAAATAACGCACGAAAAACAAGTTTCAAATCTTCGAACCAGTTGTATTTTCGAGCGTAAGCCAAGTTCATTCTCTCTTTTATTCTATCGTCATCGTTTTCAACGGCATTAAAGACGGAAGGTCGTGATTCTTTGCCTGGAGCGTCAATGCCTACCCAAGTCGCTTTTCCCAGGAGGACTCTGAAGGAGCGAGATATCCAGGGGGATCGGCCCGAGAGGATAAGGAGGGGTGAAAAAAGAAGGAGAGTTAATGACGAAAGGAGATCTAAAATGCGTTTTGAGCGTCGGGCCGAGGGGCCGTAAATAGCTCGGTCGAGCTCGGTGACGGGGTCTGGACCTGGGCCGCCTGCACCCATAACGGATCCGTCATCAGTCCAGGCAATTCTACACACCACCGTTTTATTAACAAGAGAAGAGAGAGCGGTAATGATGTCTGTTGCGCTTACATCTCTACCACTAAAGACGACCTCACCAATCGACTTTATTCTTACCACATCAAAAACAGTGTTGATTTCATCTGGGCCTATTACAGTTGTGGATTCGGAGATGTTCCCTCTAAGTTCGACAGAGTCGAGCATATTTGAGATGGCTGTGGATTCCGTGGGAGATGCAATGATGAGGCGAGAAGTCGGTTTGGCATTTAAACGCCAACCACCAAGGGAGATGCGCCCCAAAATGACAACAGCAGCAAACCAAAACGGCCCCAGTAGCAGGATGGCTCTAGAAAATCGAAGCGCTTCTGGAAGCAGTCCATATCCTGCAATTAAAACCAACGAACCGACTGCGATTCCTCGGATTACTCTTCGTGGGATCCATGGCTTGTCATATCCACCGAAAAGGTAAAGCGTGAAAACCCAGAAAACCGAATAGATGCAAAGTGCCTTTATTGTTACGGATTTATCGTACAGAATGCCCGAATAATCTGAGTAAAAGCCAAGTAAA
>JABISU010000227.1 GCA_018700255.1 Flavobacteriales bacterium
CCTCAATAAACTAGAGGTAGATCTAGTTACAACCTACCCCATTCCTTTTGCTGCTTTTAACGTCACGCCTAATGTGGTTGACATCTTAGACCCTATTGTGCAGATAGATTACATAGGCGACCAAGATGTAGATTGTTTTTACAATTTTGGAGATGGGGGGAGCCTTCAGGGATGTGATGGAGAGTATATTTATTCCGACGGGGGTATATACAACATTACATTAACTGTTATTAATGCAGCGGGATGTACAAATACGGCTGCTGGACAAGTTAGCGTGAGTGGATCCGTGTTTTATGCACCTACTGCTTTCACTCCTGATGGAGATGGATTAAATGACGTTTGGCTTCCAGTGGTTTTAGGGGCAAGTGCCTATAGATTGAGAGTGACAAATAGATGGGGCGAATTGGTTTGGGAGACTCTTGATTATCAGACTCCTTGGCTTGGTGAAAAAGGTGATGATGGTCTGCACTTCTGCCCTAATGGATTGTACATTTGGGAGGCTGTTTGGGTGGACCAAATTGGTTATCCCAGAACTAAAAGTGGTTCAGTATATCTAACAAAGTGAGTTTTCCCCTAACTTGTGGCATCATTCTGATAAAATAATTTAAATAAAATAGAGCGAGTAAGATGTCAGATTACGGAAACGACAATAGAGACAGAGAGGAGTTATACTCAGTAAGGGTTCGTGCTGGAAAACGCACATACTTTTTCGATGTAAAGGAGACTAGAGGTAAAGACCTTTATATGACAATTACTGAAAGCAAGAGGAACTTTGACAACAGTGGAAACGTTAACTACTCAAAGCATAAGTTATTCCTCTATAGAGAAGATTTCGAAAAATTCGAAGATGGATTTATCGATGCTACTGACAAGATTAAAGAATTAATGGCTTCTGGTAAATTCCGCGACCCTATCGCAGAGCGTAAAGCTTTCGATGAAGCGAACCCTCCCGTTGAAGTAAATAAGGCGGAAGTAAGCTCTGAGACCGTAGTGGAATCAGATAAAGAAGCAAGCTCTGAGGATGACGTTATTTCTGATAAAGGAGCAAGCTCTGAGGATGACGTTAATTTCGACGACTTATAGAAAGAATTATCGAAATAATACCAATCTAAGTGATAACTAACCTGCTGTTAAACCTTCACTTTTCCACACTTCATGAACACAAACATGCCTAAACCCATAGAAGGTATGGGGTTTAATGTGTAAAACTTTCTCAAGAATACAGCTAATAGGCTTCTAACTTAGCGAAGACCTGTATTAATAGTCAAAAATTATTCTAATGGGAAAGATTATTGCAATTGCGAACCAAAAAGGAGGAGTTGGAAAAACTACAACGGCCATTAATCTAGGCGCTTGTTTAGGCGTTTTAGAATATAAAACACTGCTCATTGATTCTGACCCTCAGGCAAACGGGTCGAGTGGTGTAGGAGTTGACCCGTACTCTGTTAAAAATGGGACTTACGAGGCATTAATGGGGAAATCAGAAATAAATGACTGCATAATTCCCACCACCTCCCCTAACCTTGATGTCCTCCCTTCTAATTTAGATTTAATAGGCGCAGAAATTGAATTAGTAGATGTTTCTCAACGCGAGCGCAAGATGAGTCAAATGCTAGAACAGGTAAGAGACCAGTATGACTTCATCATCATAGATTGCTCACCGTCATTAGGACTTGTTACTTTGAATGGACTTACTGCAGCTGATTCTGTATTAATTCCTGTGCAATGTGAGTACTTCGCACTTGAGGGGTTAGGTAAGCTTTTGAATACTATTAAAATAGTCCAAACACAATTGAATCCACGCTTGGAAGTCGAAGGAATCCTTCTCACCATGTACGACACACGACTTCGCCTCGCTAACCAAGTTGTTGAGGAGGTACGAATTCACTTCCAAGATTTAGTCCTAAACACTGTCATACATAGAAATACTCGCCTCGGCGAAGCGCCTTCTTTCGGAGAGACTATAATTCTACATGACGCAACATGTAAAGGATCTGTAAACTACCTCAATCTTGCAAGAGAAATTCTTCAAAGAAACGAGATGACAAAGATTTCAGATGAGGAGAAATTCCTTAGTGATGTATTAAAGTAAATTACTAATACAAGGATGTCGAACAAGGTAAAATCTAAAGGTGGTTTGGGCAGGGGAATCAACGATATCCAAGATTATCGTGATTTCAGCCTTGGTATGAAGTCTAAGCTCTCTGAAATGACTCGGGAGCTCGACCTAGAAAAGGATCCTGTTAAACAGGATAAGTATGTAAAGCCACGTTATATAGGTCAGATGGCTGGAAATATTGCCATGATTCCTATCGGCAACATTCAAAGAAACAAAACTCAACCCAGAGAGAACTTTGAAGAAAAATCCCTCAAAAATCTTGAGTACAGTATAAGAGAATTAGGCATAATACAACCTATTACAGTAAGGAAGATTAGTGCTTTAAAATATCAAATTATTTCAGGTGAGCGTAGGTTTAGAGCTGCACAAGCTGCAGGGTTAGATGAAATTCCTTCTTACATACGAAAGGCTGATGATAAGCAGCTTCTGGAAATGGCTCTTGTTGAAAACGTTCAACGTCAAGATCTACATCCTATTGAGATATCTACCTCATACAAAAGGTTAATTGAAGAGTGTGAATTAACACATGAACAGATTTCTAAAATTGTAGGGCAATCTCGATCTTCAATAACGAACTCACTTCGGCTACTCGACTTGCCTGAAGAGATTAAGATTGAGCTCGCAAAGCGCACTCTATCTAAAGGTCATGCAAAAGCATTGCTTTCAATCTCTTCTAACCCACAAAGGCAAATATTAATTATGAACCTAGCAATTACACAAAAGTTCAGTGTTAGAGAAACGGAAGCCCTTTGTCAAAAAGATGGCGGCAAAAGTAGATTGCAAAAAAAATCAATCCATCGATTTAGGGATTTATGTGAAGACGAAATACAAGCTTTAGATGGTCTAAGATTGAGGTTTGGAGCTAAGATTAAACTGAAACCTATAACTGGGGAGAAATCTGACACATCAGGCAGAATAGAACTTCATTATAACAACATCGAAGATCTTGAAAAGCTTTTAGACAAACTCAAGCGATAAGCTTGTTCAAATGCGCGCCATTTTATCACTTATCTTTTTAATTCTTGCGAGCGGCTTTTCAGTCTCGGCTCAAGAAAAGACTCTTTCCGAGAACGAGTTGAGAGTTAAGAATACCACTACTTGGGCAATGCTTCTTCCCAGTTCAGGACAAATCATTAATAAGAAATACTGGAAAGCTCCCATAGTGCTTGGGGGATTAGGGGCAAGCGTATATTACGTGATTGACAACTCTACTGAGATGAATTTGTTTCTCGAAAATTGGGGATATGAAACGGATGATGACCCCTTAACGAATAGCAGTTTGCAAGATAACAATGATAATCTTTATACAGTCTCAGACTTAAAAGATGGCGCTTACTTTTACAGGCGAAATAGAGATTTATCTTACTTGTCATTTTTCGCAGTGTATTTACTCTCTGTTATTGACGCTAATGTTGATGCTCACATGAAATTCTTTGATGCTAGTGAGGATTTAAGCCTCAGAGTGATTCCGCCAAATCGGGGGAGATCTAGGGGTGTTTGGCAAGTAGGACTCACAGTAAAAATTAGTAAATGAAGTTAGCAATAATCGGATATGGAAAGATGGGGCAGGCAGTAGCGAAAGTTGCTCTTGATAACGGTTGGAGTATTGTGGCTAAAGTGAAAAAAGGTGATGATTGGAATCCCAATCATTGGGGTGCTGACATAGTCTTCGAAAGCACCAGTCCTGGAAGCGCTGTTGATAATTCTCTGAGATGCATTAAGGCTGGATTGCCAGTAGTTATTGGGACAACTGGTTGGCATAGTAGATTGTCTGAGCTGGAACATTCTGGGGGCGTTGTGTTTTATGCAACTAACTTCAGCATCGGAATTCACCTTATGAATAATATTTCGAAGTATATGACTCGCGTTATGACACAGTTTTCTGAATATAATGTTTCTATTAAGGAAGAACATCACTCGCAGAAGCTCGATTCGCCAAGTGGAACAGCCTTAACACTCTCTGAAGTGGTAAAAACTGAAGGAGTGAAAAAGGAAATTAAAATATCCGCTTCTAGAAAAGACGAAGTCGTGGGAGTTCATGAATTGTGTTGGGTTTCTGAAGTGGACGAATTAGTTTTACGACATAAAGCAATTTCAAGACAAGGATTCGCGTTAGGGGCTTTTCAAGCGTTAAATTGGCTCCTTGAAAAAGACAGTGGAGTGTTTACTATGAACGATGTGATTACTGAAATTCGATAACTAATATGAGTTTGATTCCTTGGATTTTACTTGGCCTAATTTGCCTTGAGCATTTGATATTTATACCCGCTTTGATTAAAAGGTCTGGGGTAGCGCCTGTTTGGCATGGATATGTTCCAGTTTTGAATGCCTTAGCCATCTTAAAAATAATAGAGCGACCATGGTATTGGCTAATATTCTTATTCTTTGTGCCAGGCATCAACTTACTGATGCTTACAATCATGCATGTCGAGCTCGGAATAGCTTTCGGTCGCAGATCAACAAAAGCACAGTGGCTCATGGGGGCATTGCCTTGGGTGGGATTAGCTCAACTTTCAATGGGAGTTGACAAGTACATGGGGCCAAGGAGCTGGAGTAAGATTAAGAAAGGTGTTTTTAGAGAGTGGGGAGAAGCTCTTTTATGGGCAACTGTTGTGGCCAGTGCATTTAGAATCTTTTCTTTCGAGCCATTTACTATTCCTACAGGTTCGATGGAGGGAAGTATGCTTGTGGGAGATTACCTTTTTGTAAATAAATTGAGTTACGGTCCCAAGGTTCCTCAAACACCTTTCACCCTTCCATTCGTACATAACGCACTTCCGGGATCACTAACTCCAAGCTATACATCTTGGTTTTCACTACCTTATATGAGGTTACCAGGACTTAGGGAGGTTGAGAGATACGATGCCGTTGTATTTAGCTTCCCTCCTGGTGATTCTGTTTTTGTAGACCCTGACCTAGTGGGTCATGACTACTATGGGCTATTAAGGCGTGAAGGAATTAGAGAAGCTGGCGGAAATATTGAAAGATTTTCTAAAAACCCTGAGTTGTACCTAAGTGAGGTTAGAAAGCGCGCCATGAAAAAACCTGGACTTGCTGCTCGACCTACAGATAAAAAGGAAAACTACGTTAAGAGATGCATAGGACTTCCTGGGGATTCAATTAGCGTAATCGACAGGCAAGTCTTCATCAATGGTGAAGCTATAGACAACCCTGTTCATCTACAATATGAGTACAGAGTTCTATTTTCAAGTCCTATGAAGTTTGCCAACAGCATGAAACTTCTAGATTTGACAAACGTGGATGTAAATTCAAAACAGAGAACAAATAGCGGCTTTAGTACGCTTATGAATCTCACTAACAGTGAGGTGGTAAAACTTGAGGAATCTGGCCTTGCATTGAATGTTGAGATGATGAGCACAATTAATAGGAAGGGAACACTTGTGATGTTCCCAAATACTTATAATCCTGAGTTTAATGAATGGACCCCTGATGATATTGGACCTGTTTATATTCCGAAGAAAGGTAGAAGCATCGATCTTAATGCTCGCAATATGGATATGTATAGAAGGGTGATAACTGCTTTTGAAGGTCACAATATTAAAGAGAACTCTGATGGGACAGTCTTAATAGATGGTGAACTTACGAGCACATACACTTTTGAACAGAGCTACTACTGGATGATGGGAGACAATAGACATAATTCTGCAGATTCTAGAATGTGGGGGTTTGTTCCTGAAGATCATATTATTGGTTGTGCTTCGTTCACATGGTTTAGCAAGCAGAATAAAGCCCAACACGGTGAGTCGAAAATCAGATGGAATAGGATGTTCAAGACCGTACAAGGGGTCTAAATGAAAGAGCTTCCTATAAGCAGAATATTACCAACTTGTCCGTTTCCTAACCTTGCTTGGTATAAGGTAGCATTATCTGAGGGTGAGGTAGTCTTAGACACCCACGAGAACTACGTTAAGCAAACAGAAAGAAATCGGATTTTTATTGCCGACGCTCATGGAGCTAAATTTATTACACTTCCTGTTCACAGGCGCAACGCAAATAGTCGCTCCATTAGCGATGTAGTATTTACCGAAGCAATGATCCCTAAGGTTATCATGAGGCACTTCACAACAGCTTATAGCTCAGCTCCTTTTTTTGAACATTTCGAGCGTGAATTGATGGAGTTCTTTGAGAAATTCGGTACACCTGGAAAATCGCTGCTGGAATTTAACCTCGCTAGTTTCAAATGGGTTGAGCAGATGATAGGACTAAAGCGAGAAGGAGGATTTGTTGAAAGATCTAAATATACAGAACCGGTTAAGGTTGCAGAGGGGGATTTTAGAAGAAAGGGAGCTTTAACCACTAAGGTTTGGTCTTATAAAAGGTATGCACAAATTTTTGAAGATAGAAATGGATTCATAGAAGGCCGCTCTGTCCTAGATGCTATGTTTCATGAGCCTAACGAAGTTAAGAATTGGTGCTTAGAAACCTATCTTCGCACTCTGAAAAATGAATGATGGAAAAGCCTAACCTAATAAAGACTGCCTTACATGAGAAGCATCTCGAATTGGGAGCTAAAATGGTTGATTACTCTGGATTTGAGATGCCCGTTTCTTATGATGGCCTCAAAGTTGAACACGCATCCGTTAGAGAGAAGGTGGGGATGTTCGACGTAAGTCACATGGGTGAATTTACTCTCATAGGCGAAGATGCTTTAGAGGTTTTGCAGAAAATAACAACGAATGACGTCTCTAATTTAAATGATGGTAAAATCCAATACAGCTGCATCCCTAATGGCAAAGGAGGCATCGTGGATGATCTTTTAATTTACAGAATTAGTGAGGGAAATTACATGTTGGTTGTTAATGCAAGTAATATGGATAAGGATTGGGGTTTTATATCTCATAAAATTAAAGATGGTGGGTACAACGTCACTTTTGAGAACAATTCTGATGATCTTGCCCTCATTGCTTTGCAAGGTCCCAACGCCACCGACGCCCTCTCCCCTCTCATGAATGTAAACCCTGGAGATTTAGCCTACTATACCTTTATTAGCGCTGAGATATTGGGTGTCGAATGTATCGTTTCAGCGACTGGATATACTGGGGCAGGTGGATATGAGCTTTATATTCCGGTTGAGCATTCTGGTATGGTTTGGTCTAAATTATTAGAAAATGGAGTTACACCATGCGGATTAGGCGCGAGAGACACCCTGAGAATGGAGATGGGGTTCTGCCTGTACGGAAACGATATAGACGAAACAACTAACGCAATTGAAGCTGGCCTAGGCTGGATTACCAAGTTCTCAAAAGATTTCACTGACAAAGATCTTTTAGAGAAAGTAAAAGCTGAAGGACCTTCACGGAGATTGAAAGGGCTTAAAATGCTCGGCAGAGGGATTCCCCGGAAGGGATACGAAGTGGTAACTCAATCTGGAGAAGTCGTTGGGGAAGTTACGAGTGGAACAATGAGCCCAACATTAGGATACGGCATAGGAATGGCATACATTAACTCAGAATTTTCTAAAAAAGGAAATAAACTGTCGGTGAGGATCAGAAATAAAAATATTGAGGCAGAAGTAGTTATGTTTCCGTTCTTAAATCAAGGCTAATAAAAATTATATGAACCCCAAAGACTTCCCTCAAATTGAGGCCTGCTTTTCACCTCGTGATTTTTACCAATACGAAGAGGGTTTTGAAGTTGTTGTTGTGATTGACGTCCTTAGAGCGACATCTGCAATTTGCACTGCGATTGAAAATGGCATTGAGGGTATTATTCCTGTTTCAACAGTTGAAGAGGCAAAAACTTATTTAGACAAAGGGTATATAGCTGCAGCAGAAAGAGAGGGGAAGATTGTTGAGGGCTTTACATTAGGAAACTCTCCTTACTCTTATCTGGATGAGAAACTAAAAGGTAAAACCGTAGTCCTTACAACTACGAATGGAACGAAAGCCATAAAGATTGCAGAACATAAAGAGACTGTAGTCATCGGGTCTTTGAACAACCTTGACGCCTTAGTGTCATGGATAGTTAGCAGGGGCGAGAACACTTTGTTACTAGCCTCGGGGTGGAAAGATAAGTTCAATCTAGAAGATACTATATGTGCAGGCGCAATTATTGAAGGTGTGTTATTAAGCAAAGCGTTCCGCTCTAATGAGGACAGCTCCATTGCGGCAATGTTCCTCTCTAAATCTGCGAGAGATAATCCATTTGCATTTTTAAAATCTAGCTCTCACAGAAAAAGGTTGAGAAACCTGAATTTAAATGCAGATGTGAAGTACTGCCTTACGCCTAACAATTTGTCTGCGATCCCCATCTTAAAAGATGGAGTTTTGATCTCGCAGGAAAACTTTGACAAAGCAGTCAAAGCAGAAAATGGCGAAAAATCTAATGGAGAGGAAATGGTGGGGCTTTAAACGGTGCAGATTTACTCTTAGTCTTGCATGTCTAGCGACTACCATAATATTAGTTAATTGGGGCTTTGCACCTCACAAAGAACTACACGCAGTTGCCATCACGGCTCTACCCCCTCCTATTTTTAGTTTTTTCAAATCTCACCAAGCTGAACTAATCAGCAGGGCAACTGACGCTGACAAAAGGAAACACGGTGTCGAAGGTGAAGCAACTCGTCATTATATAGACCTCGATCATTTCACTGAAGGGATAGAACCGTGCAGCTGGTTCGATGCATGCGAGAATTTCACTGAGGACACACTTAAAGAGAGAGGTATCCTTCCATGGAATATTGAACTTGTGTACAAGTCTTTAGTTCACGAATTTTCGAAGGACACTATAAACACGGCACGTGTGATACGGCTTTGCGCAGACCTGGGGCATTACATAGCAGACGCACACGTGCCGCTCCACACTTCATATAATTATAATGGTCAGTATTCTGGCCAAACAGGTATTCACGCACTTTGGGAAACCCATGTCTACGAGACCTTACGAAGCTCATGGACTCCAAGAAAGCTAGAGGCGAACTATATTAATGACGTGCGTAAATGGGTTTGGTCTATAATTCATGAAAGCCATCAAGATGTAGCCGAGGTGCTTTCGAAAGAAATAATGGTGAGAGAAATGAAAGATGCACCAGAAGACTATGGGTACAGAACTCGCGGCAGAACTCTCACCCTTGTGCCCACACCAGCATTCTGCGAAGCTTATAGTATAGCGATGGAAGGAATGGTAGAGAGGCGATTCTTTTCTGCGGCTCAGGCCATCAGTTCTATATGGTACACCTCGTGGGCCGACGCTGGGGCGCCTGTGCTTCCTTTAAAGTTAAAATCACCAAGTGATAATACTACGAATGAATTAATCCGTTTTTTTCAAGGTCTTCACAAAGGCCATAAGGAGCTCGATGAGGTAGTCCAGTAGAAGCATCGACAAAAGCTAAGGTAACTTGAGCTTCAACTAATATATCATCCTCATGTTTAATTTTAAAAACGAAGATTAGCCTTGATGTAGGAGGTGATAGCACGTGAGATTCTATACTTAAGATTTGATCATAACGTGCGGACTTCTTGTATTTAAGGTTAAGGTCAATAACAGGAAGTAATATTCCTTTTCTCTCCATTTCAGAATAAACCCAACCAATTTCTCTTAATGTATCAACTCTCGCAGCCTCCAACATAGGAACATAAGCCCCATGATAAACCATGTCCATCCTATCAGTATCGGAATATCTTACTCTGTGTTTAACCGAAAAAACTTTCTTATTTCCAATATTTATCCATGTTGAATTTAGCGAATCATTCATAAAAGCAAAAATATTTTAATATATCTTAAATAATTCTTTAATTAATTTTTTCCGTAAACATTGAAATATTGAGAAATATATAAAGCAGATTTAATTATTATGTCAAGTATATTGAATAACGATAATCAACTGAACAAATGTTAAAATACTGTTAATCAAATATTGATTGCCCTAGAGTTAAACCATTACAATTTGATAAATCACAAATCACTTAACATCCTAATTTTGATGTACCTTTAAATTAATATTTTGATAAACAAAAATTCTGAAAAAACAATAGCACTTCAGTTTTTTTTTACAAATGTTTTGTCGAATATTGCTCTCTGAAATCACCACATTAAATTTTACGAATTCATGGAACAAAACCACAACAATGTCTGGGCCAACTGCCTTGCTGTTATCAGCGACAATATCAGTACTCAAGCATACAAGACGTGGTTCTCTCCTATTAAACCGGTAAAACTAGACAACAGCGTACTAACGATACAGGTACCGTCCCAATTCTTTTACGAGTGGCTTGAAGAGCACTACGTGTCTTTATTGAGAAAGACTATTCGGAAAGAATTGGGCACGGATGCTAGGTTAGAATACAGTATTATTATGGAGCATAGTCTTGAAGGAAATCAAGCAAGCCCATATACAGTTAAGGTTCCTACTTCTCATCGCGCAGCAACGCGTAATCAAGATGTAAATATGCCTGTTGTGGGCCAGCCAGCTCCAATAAAAAATCCTTTTGTGATTCCAGGTCTTAGGAAACTTAAAATCGATTCTAACTTAAATCCCAATTACGCATTCGATAGTTTTGTCGAAGGAGAGTGCAACAGACTAGCTAGATCTGCAGGATTTGCAGTTGCAAATAAACCAGGAGGCACTGCTTTTAATCCACTACTTATATATGGTGGAGTAGGACTTGGTAAAACACACCTTGCTCACGCTATAGGGATTGAGATTAAAAATCAAACTCCAGACAAGACGGTACTGTATGTTACATCTGAACGATTCACTCATCAGTTTATTGATTCTGTCAGAAACAATACCGTTAACGACTTCAGCCACTTCTATCAAATGATAGACGTACTGATTATTGACGACGTACAATTCTTCAGTGGAAAAGAAAAGACTCAAGATGTCTTCTTCCACATCTTCAACCACCTTCATCAAACAGGAAAACAGCTCGTACTAACAGCTGATAAACCGCCTGTTGAAATGCAAGGCATGGAGCAGAGACTACTAAGCAGATTCAAGTGGGGATTAAGCGCTGACTTGCAGACTCCTTCCCTTGAAACACGAATGGCTATTCTAGAAAAAAAGATGTATGGAGACGGCATAGATATGCCACGTGAAGTTGTTGAATACCTTGCGTACAGCATAACTACTAATGTAAGAGAATTAGAAGGAGCTTTAGTCTCACTAATTGCTCAGAGCAGCCTCAACAAGAAAGCG
>JABISU010000208.1 GCA_018700255.1 Flavobacteriales bacterium
CAGTCATCAATTCTTTTCCACAAGCGAGGGGAATTGTGAATAGAGCTGCTGATATGAAGCTAGCAGTAGCTGATTCTAGGCAGAATGTGGGAAAGTGGATAATCCGCGTAGATGTGGGAAAGAGGGGAGCCGATTTTGTGGCAGCAAACGAAGGTAAAGCGGTTTGGTCTGGATACTCAGAAGAAGGAAATGTAGAGGGAATGCTATACGACATTGTGAATGTGATGCACAGGGACGGGAAGGGGCCAGAAGATTTAATCATAAGAATTGCGGGGGCAGGAGCTGTTGAGTTAAAAACTTCTCTGTCGAGGTTTTTTAAAGACATACACTTATTTGGTGATACAGATTTTGAAGGGCTTAAGTCATTAGCCGTATGAGGATTACAGGTGGGGCATGGCGAGGTAGGCAATTGCAACCTATAAGCGGATTTATAGGTAGGCCTACAACTGATTTCGGAAGGGAAGGGTTGTTCAACTTACTTAGTACGAGATTGGATTTAGAGGGGGCTGATGTGTTAGATTTATTTGCTGGAACGGGAATGATAGGTATAGGATGTGCGAGTAGGGGAGCTGAGTCAATTACTTTAGTAGAAAAGCAGAATAGATCCTGCAAGCAGATAAAAGATCACTTTAAGTTGTTGGGATATGAGAGAGCTGTCGTTGTGACTGGAGATTGCTTTTCATTTATTCAAAAGGCATCATCGTCTTTTGACTTTGTTTTTGCTGACCCGCCCTTTGATATGAAGGATTTGGAGAAAATACCAGGATTGGTAAATAAGTCAGGAATAGTGAAGAAAGATGGCGTTTTCGTTCTCGAGCATGGAGAAAGAATGGTTTTCTCTGAAGAAGATGGGTTTGTGGAAAGCAGAAAGTTTGGGCATGTTGTGTTTAGTTTCTTTAACTTCGAATCATGAGAAGAGCAGTTTTTCCAGGATCTTTCGATCCAATCACATTGGGACATGAAAACATCATCCGCAGAGCATTGCCTATGTTCGATGAGATTGTCGTTGCTGTAGGGGTTAACTCTACTAAGAAAACAAAATTTTCCTTAGATCAAAGAATGGAGATGTTAAGGCTTGTATTTAAAGATGTACCTCAAGTGAGGATAGAAAGCTATAAGGGGTTGACAGTTGATTTCTGTGCGGAAATTGATGCGTATTGGATGCTTAGAGGGGTGAGAAATGGGGGCGATTTCGAATACGAACGCACCATTGCTCAGATGACCAAACGGCTTAACTCTTCTTTAGAAACTGTAATTCTCTTTACGGATCCAGAATACGCCCCTATTTCCTCTTCAGTTGTAAGGGATATACTCTCAAATGGGGGTAGTATAAAAGAATTTGTACCTCGTGCTGTTCTCGAATTTGTTTAGTAAAATAAATAAATTTTTACTGTTTGTAATCTCTCTGATTGCATTCATTAATCTTTCTTATTGCCAAACAGTTATACCCGTTAAAATGACCGGCTTCTCTGAGTCAAGTTCAGAAATCCCATCGTTTATTTATTTATATGAAATACTTGAAGGTGTTGAAGGCGTTAAGAAATTTGTAGATATTATATCTGTTTCTGATCAAGGTGACTTCTCTTTACCACAACCTAAAGAATATACGAGAGTGTATGAGATTGAAGCTCCGCCTTTGAGTTGGAAAGTAATAGTAAGATCTGATGGAGTTGAGAAAGACACTCTTTCTTTGATAAAACCTAGTGTTGGAGTAAGACGTTTGCGAGGGAATATAGCTCGAGCAGTTTGGGGGAATGATCACCCTTTATTTAAATACGATTCGTTGAGGCTTTTAGCTTCTGTTTTAGATGAATTGGTATTATATGATCGCATGGTTTTATTTGGAGCAGTAGGTGGAGCAAGTTCATTAGCTGATACGGTATATATTGACTCGATTAATCAGATTTTTGAGAAAGCATGTTTGCAATTGTTAGAATCAGAGAGTTTTATAAATGAACCATATTATTCCGATTTAGTTAGATCACGACTTTGGCAATGGAGGAAAGATTCTGGATGGGGAAGTGAAAAGTTAAATCAAGTTTGGCGTGAAGAAATCGAATTTGATACAGGCAGGAGTAAAGTAGAAAAAGCGAGGTCGCCGGGATGGTGTTCTTCATGGATAGAGGTGCATGGCGAGTGGTATAAAGGTGTGGAACACTTGGATTCTGTCGAGATGAATGTGGACGAATTAGATTTTGCCATGTGGTGGTGGGATATTATGGAACCTCATTCGTTAGCGTCAGTTTGGTGGTCACAAAATCCAGATTCTCCATTGTCGGAGTTGCGCTCTTTGCGTGGAGTTGAGCTTTGGGATGAAAATGATTTGGAGAGCAATCTTTGGACTACTCCGTCTTTAGATCTAGTGCCTTTTGATGAGCTTTATGGTAATTGGAGTGTTATCCTAGTTGTGAAAAATGGAAGTGGTACGAGCTTAAAAGAGTGGAATGCTTTTCGAGCTGTGGAGAATTCCTTAAAGAGTAAACGTAAAGATTTACAGTTTGTAATTCTTTGTATAGACGGCACTCAAAATGAATGGGAGAGATTAATCTCTAAGCGTAAATCTATTTCAGAAACACTAAGATGGGTTGGAGCAGATTGTCGTTGGTTAGATGGTTTAGACATTAACTCCATTCCACAAACCATAATTATTTCCCCGAGTTTGCAGGTATATTCAAATTCTTCACTTCGACCAAGTAATGGACTTGGAAATTTATTATCTAAGCTACCTCGGTAGTTTTAGAAAAGGCATTAAATACAATACGGATACTACCATAGGTAGATTTCCAAATTTTTTCTGGGACACTAGAATTCATCCACTTGACTTCAGTAATCCCTTCAATCGCCTGAGGCTTGCCTACTGTATCCTCTCCGTCATGAATCATAGAATACCAAAAAGTGGTTTTCAAATGCGCTATTCCATCTACCTCGTAGGTGTGGTATGTTGTCGTTAAATCCCCAGTTATTTTTATGTTTCTTATTCCAGTTTCTTCAGTAACCTCTCTAACAGCAGCATCTTCAAGGCTTTCACCTGGTTCAACTTTACCCTTAGGAAGGTCCCAATGCTTATTGCGATTAATCCAAAGAACTTTGTTATTCTTGTTTACGACTAATCCACCTGCAGAGACTACCTCAAAGTAGTTCATGCAAAACCTCATCCAGAGATTATTTAAATTTTTGCTAGAAATATGAATTTCTTTTAAATTTGGATGTGAAGTAATAAACTTCGGCAGGTCTTTTAAAGTCTTTGAATCGGGATTGAAAAGGGACAATGTTGATGCTTCTTTTGGAAGCATAGCAGAGTCTGATTCGTAAAAACAAACCCTTCGATTCAGCATAAATACAACGTACATTTGTGTCATGTCTACTAGCAAAGATAATCACCTAAAGGTAGCTGAATTTTTACTCAGAATCAAAGCCATTCAATTGTCACCTGAACAGCCATTTAAGTGGGCGAGTGGAAGAAAATCACCTATTTATTGTGACAATAGGCGAATTTTAAGTCACCCAGAGATAAGAACGAGCATTCGTAAAATTGCATCAGCAATGATTATTGATCGTTTCGGTATGCCAGATGCCATTGCTGGAGTCGCAACGGGTGGGATAGCACTTGGCGCATTAATAGCTCAAGAATTAGAGATCCCTTTCATCTATGTAAGAGCATCTGCAAAATCTCACGGAACCGGCCAAAGAATAGAGGGTGATTACTCAAATTTTAATAACGTTTTCGTAATTGAGGACTTAATTTCCACGGGGAAAAGCTCTTTATCTGCAGTCGATGCTATTAGAGAGGCTGGTCTAGATGTAGTTGGACTGCTTGCCTTCTTCACATACGGATTCCCTGATGCTGTTGAGAGGTTTGAGCAGAAGAAGTGTCCATTTTTTACTCTTACGGACTACCCGACGATGTTAGAGGTTGCTACGGAGTCTAATTACATTACTGAAGACCAAAAATCACAGTTAAGCTCTTGGACCATCGACCCTGTTGCATGGAGTGAAAAACAACTTTAAATTTATAGTAATATGATGGCATTTGAAGGTCCAGAAGTAATTTTAGGTATTTCGATTTTAGATTTAAAAGATGAGATCAACGACTTATCAAGATTAGGAAATTTACTCCCAGAAGGAGCTGTAAAAGATTTCACATCTAGTGGTGATAAATGCTCTTTTAAAGTAAAGGGAGGAGTTTCCATTCACCTTGAAAAAGATTTGTCAGAGTTAGCAGACAACGTGCTCATTAAATTAAACACGGTATCGCCAACCCCCGTTAAATTCAGTTTAGAGGCCGTCGCCGTGACGCATGAAGATGGTATTTCTTGCAGAGTTAGAAGTGATGCTGATTTAAATCCCTTCACTAAAATGATGGTTGAGCCTGCTTTAAAGAGTTTATTCAATGAAATGGCTGAGGGTATGAAGCAGA
>JABISU010000107.1 GCA_018700255.1 Flavobacteriales bacterium
ACAATAAAGAAAGTAGAGTCTAGCACAGTGAATGGGCACATAACCTCAATTGGCAATTTAGATACCCACGGTATGTTGCGTGAGCTTTTCCCTAATTTAAAGGCAATTGAAAAATCCTCTGAACCTTTAGTGGCATTTTTAGGGCATGTTTGTAAGCAGATGAGTATTACATCTAAATACCCAGCCTATACAGAAGGTATTTTAGAGCTAGCGAGAGAAGTTTCTGGTTCTGAAGAGAGTGGCCTTCACGGATTTTTAAGACTTTGGGATGCGAAAGGGAAAGATAGGAGTGTGATAACCACCTCTACTTCGGATGCTGTCAATATTATGACTGTTCATAAAGCTAAGGGGCTTGCCTTTAAGGTGACGATGGTTCTTTTAACCGTAAAAAACTACACGAAATTTAGAGGTGTAATCCCTGTTGATCTAAATGAGGATACTAATATGCCTATAAATGTTGCGATGCTTGAGAACTATGATATGATAAACACTGCTGTAGAAGATCAAAGAGTTGAAGAAGTTAATCGAGTTATTCTTGATTCGGTTAATGTTGCGTATGTAGCTTTTACAAGGCCTGTTGAAAGGTTAGATATTATTATAGAATTGGAAAAGGAGGATTTTGATAGGAGTAAAGTCAAGTCTGTTGGTGAGTTGATTGTGCAGTCTTTAGAATGTGTTAATGGAGGAGGGGTTGTTTGTGGAAAGTTAACAGAAAGCGATCCTGGAAAGGCTCTTGTTAGCGAGGATAAAGTTGAGGAGATAAATCAAATTAAACTCAGCAGTATCACAACAGGGGAGACAGTAAATCATCTTGTAACAGTTCCGCCAAGTGAAGGAGAGGAGGTAATCCCCGACGGATTAGATGCATTAGAGCTAGGCTTTCAAGTTCATAAAGTACTAGAGAAAATAGTCAACTTAGACAATTGGGAAAATGTAAAATATTCCCTCGAGTCAAGTTTGAGATTTTCAGAAAAGGACAGAAATAAAATTATTGAAAGGGTTCAGGGGGTGATGGATTTAGAGTCTGCTAAGATGTTTTTTCAGCCTGGAATTCACGTAGAGGTAGAGGTTGATTTCGTGGATAAATCTGGGAAGGTTTTAAGACCAGACAGGATAGTTATGATAGATGATGTATGGCATATCATAGACTATAAAACAACACAATATGGTGGGGTGTCACATGAAAAACAAGTTCGTGAATATGTTAGTTTACTTGAAGATATTGAAAAATCAGAGGTGAAAGGTTGGATTATATACACTGATCCCACACAACTAATTACTGTTGTTTAAGGAAGTTAAATCTTGTACAAACAAAGTTGTATATTCACAAACTGAATAACTACAAAATGCGAACTTTATACATCCTACATTTTCTCACTATTTTTCTCGTCTTTTTATTTATTCCAAACACCTTAGCCCAAGGTTCTCAATCTTCGCCCTCTATAAAAATGCAAAAGGGCCTCCCTATTCCTGTTAACCCTGATATTGAAAGAGCGCAAGCAAAAGCGGAAGCCTGTGCACCAGCAACAGCACTAAGAGATTTGGAATGGAATAATGTGAGGGCATTAATAGAAAATGGAGGGACTCTTTGGTACGATAGAGCGATTGATAAAGGGGCTCATTACGTACCAAAGGATGAAGGAGTTTCTGTGGTTTATGGTGGAGCCCTTTGGCTTGGAGGTATTTCTCCAGATCAACAGCTTAAGCTAGCTGCGGTTAAATACAGAAATTCTGGAAATGATTTTTGGCCTGGACCACTTACAAATACTGGAGAAGCTGAGGTTTCAGAATCAACCTGCCAACAGTACGACCATTTTACTATCACATATAGAGCAGACGCTATGAGGCATCGCCAATATTTCGATGCAGATGCTGCAGGTACTCTAGAAACTGATTTTCCTGAAGGTTATGCCATTCCTCCATATTTCTATGAATATCCAGCTCACGGAAATCCTGCACTTGGTCAAGATTTTTACTTAAGCCCTTTCTTAGATTACAATGCAAATGGAATCTATGATCCAGGAAATGGTGATTATCCGTGGTATGATTTTCTCCAACAAATTGACTGTTCTGAGCGCCGCCGTGAAGATGTAGTTCCTCTTTATGGAGACCAAACCTATTACTGGATTTTCAACGATAAAGGAAATGTTCACTCTGAATCTCAAGGTGAGCCTATCGGTATGGAAATCCGAGCTCAAGCATTCGTGTTTTCAACTAATGATGAGGTAAATAACATGACTTTCTACAACTATATACTCATCAACCAAGGCACCCAGACACTGACTGAAACATATTTTGCTCAGTGGGTTGATTCAGATTTAGGTGGACACGTTGATGACTA
>JABISU010000101.1 GCA_018700255.1 Flavobacteriales bacterium
ATAAATACCGCACGCAACATCGCTGGGTATATCCAGCTAGACCAACCCATTGGCAAGCATTTTAATTTCTCGGGGGGCGCCCGATACGAACATTTTGCCATTAATGGCGAATCTGGAGGCAAACCTGTTTTCAGGGCAGGAGGGAATTATCAAGCAGCAGAGGAAACATATTTTAGAACTAGCCTAGGTCAAGGGTTTAGATTCCCTACAATAGCGGAGAAATTCATTCGAACGGGTTTGGGCGATCTTCAAGTCTATCCCAATCAAAGTCTCCGACCCGAATTTTCAACAAGCATGGAAATAGGGGTTAAACAAGGGTTGAAAATTGGCGGAATTATGGGCTATTTAGATCTCGCGGTATTCAAACAAAAATACACTGACTTTATTGAGTTTTCGTTTGGGACGTGGGCTGAAAGTGAGGGGGCTGAAAACCTGTATGGTTTGGGATTTAGAAGTTTAAATACGGGAGAAAGTCAGGTAGTTGGAGCGGAAATTTCGTTCATGGGGCAGGCTAAGTGGGGAGAGAATGACAAGCACTCGCTTGATATTCTTACGGGATATACCTACACAAACCCCATAAGCTTAACTCCTCACCTGAATTACGATCCCGACAGTACGAACGTTTCTACTACTTACATCGGAACGAGTCATGACACCACTGGGTATATTTTAAAATACAGATCCCCTCATCTTGTGCGGTTTGATGCTCAGTGGACATTTCCGAAAGGGTTTGTAGGAATTAGCGCTAGATATCAGAGTGTTCTTAAGAATTTCGATGAAGCTTTTTTAAGTTTCGAAGATTTCGGGTTTGTCAATTGGGGCCTTAATGATTGGTTAAACAAGAACCCTTCGCTTCCGTGGTTGATAGATGTTAGGTTTGGTCTTCGTTTAAATGAAGTTTCTCAAATCTCTCTCGTTGTTAGTAATCTTTTTAACGAAGAATATAGTATCCGACCGTTGGCTATTGAAGCGCCGAGATTGGTGAATTTAGTTTACACTTATGAATTTGAATGATGAACGTTGTAGCAATCATTCCCGCCAGATATGGCTCCACCAGGTTCCCTGGAAAGCCACTGGCGCTGATTGACGGCACTCCTATGATAGAGCGCGTTGTGCGGCGCGTCGAAAGCGCTGGTGTCGTGAACAGGGTTGTAGTGGCAACTGACGATAGGAGAATTGAAGATGTTGTACTTGGCTTCGGGGGTGAAGTGATGATGACTTCAGTTGAGTGTGTAAACGGTACCGAGAGGTGTTCCGAAGCTCTAGGAAAGCTGTCTCCTAGGCCAGACGCAATAATTAACGTTCAGGGGGATGAGCCCTTTGTGCACCCTGAGCAACTCAAAGAATTGGTGAGATTGATCAATTTGCCAAACGCAAAAATCGCTACTCTTGCCCGACCTATGAAGGCCTCAGATAAAGGGCTAGAAGATAAAAATCGTGTAAAGGTTGTTCTCAATCTTGATGGATGCGCTACGCATTTTAGCAGAAATCCTATTCCGAATTCAAGCGGACCTTGGCTACAACACATAGGATTATATGCCTATACAAGTTGTGCCTTAGAAGATATTGTACAGCTAGAAGCTACCGAATTAGAAAAGAGGGAGTCGCTTGAACAGTTAAGGTGGTTAGAGCACGGGTGGAGCATAAACCTGGGTTTAACGAATCACAAAACTCCTGCTGTTGACACTCTTGAGGATTTAGAAAAAATCAAAGTTCTGCTCCAAGGGGGTGAGAGCCTTTAGTAATATTATCTTTGCTTAATATGGTAAATAATAATCTAACCCAAATTTCAATTGTTGCTGCACTTGCGCTTTTTTCATGCACAAGTATGAGTGACAATAACAAATCGTCTATGTCTAACAACAATTACGTTACAAGTGAGGAAAAACTCACTGCATTAGATATTTCTGCTCCAGACGCAAAAACCGTCCCTTATTCGCAGAAAATTCACGGCATGGATCTCAAAGATGATTATTTCTGGATGAGACTCAGCGACGAAGAAAAATCAGCTGATAAACCCTCAGAAAAAACTCAGGACGTACTAGACTACCTCAATTCTGAGAATGATTACAAAGAGAAAGTGCTTTCGCCTACTGAAAAATTCCAAACTGAACTTTTCGATGAGATCGTAGGGAGGATAGTGAAGGATGACGAAAGTGTACCTGTATTTTATAGGGAATATTGGTACTACACTCGATACCAAGATGGGAAAGAGTACGCATACAATTGTCGTAAAAAAGGCAACATGGAGGCTGTTGAGGAGGTTCTTATAGATGGTCCTAAACTCGCTGAAGGTCACAACTATTTTGCTATTGGAGGGTCCAGTGTGAGCCCCAATAATAAACTTATTGTGTACGGAATTGATACGGTGAGTAGGCGTCAGTATACGCTTAGAGTAAAGGACTTAACAACTGGAGTTGTGCTTGAGGATGAGATCCCTGAGACAACGGGAGGGGCTGTTTGGGCGAATGACAATAAGACCTTTTTCTACACGAAAAAAGATCCTATTACATTACGTAGTTATCGGATTCTTAAACATGTATTAGGCACAGCGGTTAGTGAAGACGTCGTGGTGTATGAAGAAGCTGATGAAACCTTCAATGTGGGGGTTGGGAAAACCAAGAGTGAGGAATA
>JABISU010000183.1 GCA_018700255.1 Flavobacteriales bacterium
CCTTTCCTCCCAGAAACGCCAATGAGTTCAATCTCTAGACATCTTCCTCAGGGAGCTAGTGACAAGGATAGGGAAATACGAGTGTTTATGCCACGGTTTGGAAAAATTAATGAGAGACGGCATCAACTTCATGAGGTGATTAGGCTCTCGGGGATGAATTTAAATATTGACGACGTTGATCATCCTTTAATTATCAAGGTTGCGTCAATCCCCACTGCAAGAATGCAAGTATACTTCATCGATAACGATGATTTATTTAAGCGCAAGGCTGTTCTTTATGATGCTAATGATGAGTTGTTTAGCGACTCTGATGTTAGAGCCATTTTCTTTGTTCGTGGGGTTTTAGAAACTGTCCGAAAGCTTGGCTGGGCTCCCGATATTATCCACTGTCATGGATGGATGGCTAACCTTCTACCTCTTTATCTTAAAAACAACTACAAAGACGATCCTTACTTCGCTAATAGTAAGATTATTTGCAGCATCTATGATGAGGGGTTCGACGGTGAATTAGATCAACGAATGGCGGAAAAAATTGTTCTTGATGGAATCCCATCTGATCAAGCAGAAACAATTAATAATCCTACTTTCAATAACATGAATGCTATCGCTATTGAAAATGCCGACGCAATTATAGCTGCTTCTGAAGATTTAGATGAAGAAACTCTCTATCAAATTAACGCTGCTGACGTTCCGGTTTTAAAATTTCCTGGGAACGAGGGGTATCTCGCAGAGATAAACTCATTCTACGATGAGGTTATCGGTGTTGAAGCTGAAGTTATATAGGGTTAATAAAAATATTCACGACAATTAATGAAGCATCTTTTTAGTGTCAAAATTGCGTTTTTATTTTTTTTATGTTGCATTATTCTTTTTACTGGTTGTATTAAGCCGGAATCATCTATAGGGTTGGGATTGCAGCCTGAAACGGATCTTCTTGATTTAGTCACTACAGACACCCTCTCTCTTGATATATTCACTGTTAGAGAGGACTCCCTTGAAACTGACGAGTTGAGTACCGCTGTCTTGGGGCGTGTTTTCCAACCAAGAATTGGCTGGACTACTGCAGGTTTTGCAACTCAATTACGTTTAAGCGCTCCAGGTGTAAACTTCGGATTAAATCCCCAAGTTGATAGTCTTTTTCTCAGTTTGCGCTTCACGGGTGATACATATGGCCAACTCAACCCACAAAGTCTCTTGGTTCAACAATTAGCTGATTCTATTTCTCTCGATTCAACTTATTACTCTAATTTTAACCCGGAAGTAACTCACGAAATTCTGAATGATGAGTTTCAAGGTGAAATTTCTCTAAACCCATCAGATGATCTTATTATAGGTGAGGATACGATCGTGTCGCAAATTAGGTTGAATCTTAAACCTTCTTTAGGCCAAACAATTTTAAATCAAGACACCTCTGTATTTAGCAACAATGAGTCTTGGTTAGATTTCTTCCCTGGAATAGTCGTGTCTACACAAGGAGATGGAATTGGTGCCGCTGGAATAGATATCTCATCTGGGCTGAGCTTGATGAGGCTACACTATCACAATGATACCGACACGTCTTTTTACGATTTTATTATCTCACCGCTTAGCGCGAGAGTAAATATGTTTTCTCAGGATTATGTCGCTGCACTATCTAGTTTAAACTCACCCGTTAATGACTCTGTTTTTGTAGATGGAAGCAGGTCTCTTTATATTATGTCCGGAGCGGGGTTAAAGACACATATAAAAATACCATTCCTAGAGTTTATAAACGATTCTATCACGGAATCGGGAGATACTGTTTCCCTAGGTTGTGCAATTCAGAAAGCTGAGTTAATTTTCACGCTGGATGATTCTTATTTTGACTCAAGATATCCTCCTCAAGAACAACTTTATATTTTAACTGAAAATTCGGAAGGGAGTCCAATATCAACACCGGATCAAATGAGTTTGGGGGTTAATATTGATGGGTATTATGATTCTCAAAACAAAAGTTATCGCTTTAACATATCTAGAAGCATACAACATCTCTTAAATAGAAGTTCGGGAGCTTATTACGGAAACTTTTCTCCAGAAAATCCCATCCCTCCATTTTATATAGTATCAAGTAGAGCGGGGATTTCTATTCAAGGGGTCGTGTTAAATGGAACAGATGCAGGAGAAAACCGTCCGCGTCTTGTTATTACTTACAGTCATTAGGTTAGTTTCGTATTAAAATTTAGCTGAAAAATATGTGTGGAATTGTAGCTTATATCGGACCTAAACCCGCCTTACCTATAGTAATTAATGGCCTTAAACGCCTTGAGTACCGAGGGTATGACAGTGCAGGAATAGCTCTTATTGAGTCTGGTGGAAATCGCACCAATAAACTCGTAATAAGAAAAAAGAAAGGTAAAGTAAGTGATCTACTTGATCATATTGGTGAAGAGGTGTTTAAAAGCAGTATTGCTATTGGCCACACGCGTTGGGCAACACACGGGCCGCCGAATGATATAAATGCTCATCCACACAGAGCTGAATCGGATAGTATAGCTTTAGTTCACAATGGTATTATTGAGAATTATACCTCAATAAAAGAAACATTGCACAACAGAGGCCATGCCTTGCTAAGTGATACTGATTCTGAAGTTTTAGTTCACCTTATTGAAGAGGTTATGACAAATGGTGGCCTGAGTTTGTTTGATGCTGTGAGAACGGCGTTAAATCAAGTTGTGGGCGCTTATGCCATTGTTGTAATAGATAAGAATAATCCAACAAAATTAATTGCGGCTCGAAGGTCAAGTCCTCTTGTAATAGGATTGGGTGAGGATGGTTCTTATTATGCCGCCTCTGACGCTACACCGATAATACCTTACACAAAAAATGTAGTTTACTTAAAAGATGAAGAAATTGCATCTTTAGAATTAGATAACGGTCTTCGAATTAGAACAATTTCAAACATAAAGATAACTCCTCAAGTACATGCTTTAGAATTAGAGCTTGAATCCATCGAAAAAGGTGGTTATGAACACTTTATGCTCAAGGAAATCTTTGAGCAGCCTAAGTCTATTCGTGATTCATTAAGAGGTAGGATTGATTTGAAGAAAGGGGTAGTTAGAATGGCAGGGGTTGATGATAATTGGGAGAAATGGGACAACGCATCTCGTATTATTATATTAGCTTGTGGTACAAGTTGGCATGCTGGACTGGTTGCGGAATATTTATTTGAGGACTACACTCGCATACCTGTAGAGGTTGAATATGCTTCCGAGTTTAGATACAGAAATCCTGTAATTAGAGAAGATGACATTGTGATAGCAATCTCACAAAGTGGTGAAACAGCTGACACCTTGGCTGCTATTAAAAACGCTAAGAACGCAGGGGCTCATGTTTTCAGTTTGTGCAATGTCGTGGGTTCAAGTATTACACGAGAATCTCACAGTGGCGCATACACACATGCAGGTCCAGAAATTGGTGTTGCATCCACGAAGGCTTTTACCTCTCAGATTGCTGTTCTAACGTTGATAGCTCTTCATGTTGGAGTTAAAAAAGGCCAATTGCCGAGGGCGCAATTCTTAAGGTTAATCACAGAATTAAATGGAATTCCAGAGTTGGTAGACTCTGTCCTTAGACAATCTGAACTTATTTACTTAGTCGCTAGTGAATTTGCAGAATCTACCAACGCTCTATACTTAGGGAGGGGTTACCAATTCCCCGTCGCTCTTGAAGGAGCTCTTAAACTAAAAGAAATTAGCTACATACATGCTGAAGGCTATCCTGCAGCTGAAATGAAGCACGGCCCTATAGCGTTAATTGATGAAAACCTTCCTGTTATTTTTATAGCCACAAAGGATGATGTTTACGAAAAGGTTGTTAGTAATATCCAAGAAGTAAAAGCAAGGGGCGGTCGCTTAGTTGCGATTGTTACTGAAGGTGACAAAGAGGCTGCCAGTCTTGCTGATTATGTTATAAAGATTCCTAAATGTGATCCATCTCTTTCTCCATTATTAACCTCTATTCCCCTTCAGTTATTAAGTTATAAGATAGCTGTTTTACGTGGTTGTAATGTTGACCAACCTCGAAATCTTGCAAAAAGTGTAACCGTAGAGTAGGTGAATCTTTTTTTAGATGTTTTTAAATTGTTGTCTGCTACATTATAATGGCGGTTAATTTACTGAACATCAGCGGGTAACGCGTTACAGATGCGTTATTAACAATATAAAAGTTAATGTTCAGAACGTTTAAGTGGCTGATATTAAAAAAGTATTCACGTACTTGCGCTTTGAAATCTGAAACCTTAATATTTAGGATATGAAAAGACTAATGTTCACGCTAGCGATTTGTTCGCTAGTTTTCACAAGTGCTCAAGCGCAAAAACAGTTGGGTGGGGAGCACAACGTAGAGGTAAATCTCTCGCCATTTGGCAATAGCCCTATTGACGGAACGACAATTAAGTACCGTAATTTTTTAGATGATGATGCGGCTTTCCGAGTATCACTAACCGTAGGTACATCTTCTGATACATACGCTTTCTACCAAGAGGGTGAGATGCTAGGTGACCCCGTTAGTCCACAACTTAACTTAGAATCAGCTACAACCGTTATCGGAATCGCTCCAGGTTACGAAATGCATTTTGACGGTACAGATAATCTTAGTCCATACTTCGGTGTTGAGGCTTACTACATGATGGGTAGTCGTTCTGATAAGATGGAGTTTTGGGGACCAAACGATCTTGATAACGTAGGTCAACCTGATGTTTACATCGTATGGGATCTTACAAATCAGCAGTCGTACAGCTCTATGGGTTTAAACCTGCTTTTCGGTGCTGACTACTACTTCTCTGACGCTATTTATGTTGGGTTTGAAGCTGGACTTGGCTTCGGAATGTCATCTTTCGGTAATCACGAAATTGGGACCAGTGACTTAACTGCGTTTAACATTCAGTTTAACGGTGCTTTTGACCCAACTACGGCTGGTGCAGATATTGCTGATAGTTTTGTAGGTGAGCTTCCTTTTAACGTTGTTGAGGGAGAGATCTTCTATGATTACTACGACCAATTATATGTTGCTCCTAACCATGTTTCTAATACAACAATTGGAAATGTGTTCAACGGCGCACTTAGAGTAGGTTTCCTATTCGACTAATTTTATAATTATTTTTAATTATTGAAAGGCATCCCATTAGGGGTGCCTTTTTTATTATCTTGTCATTATGGGTTCATCTATGAAAGTAAGTTTTTGTTGGTCTAATGTTAGTTATATAGTTGACCCAACTCAAACTATAGATATCAGTATTCCTATTAGAGATCCTAGATTAGGTGAAGGACCTGCGGCCTGGTATGTGGGAAGACCTCGGTTTGATGTTGTAGAGGGTGAAGGCTTTATTGGAAGCGTTGCTAGAGGAGGGGCTGTAAACTTTACGAATGTTTATTTCAACCCTCATGGTCACGGTACGCATACAGAATGTTTAGGA
>JABISU010000253.1 GCA_018700255.1 Flavobacteriales bacterium
CCGGCTACAGACGCTAATCCACCACACATGACAGCGAAAAGCTCTGACTTTGTCATTGTCTTAATGAAGGGGCGGATCACGAGTGGAGCTTCAGTTTGTCCTACAAAAATATTGGCGGTTGCAGACAGTGACTCAGTTCTTGAAGTACCTAAAAGCAAACTAAGGGCTCCTCCTAAAATGTTTATCACCCACTTCATTATGCCCACATAATATAGTACGCTAATGAGCGCAGAGAAAAAGATGATTACAGGAAGTACGCGCAAAGCGAATATGAATCCGAAATCATAAGTGGCGGTTAGATCGCCAAACAAGAAATTTATACCATCATTGCCGTATGCAATAACGTTAGCAACAGCGTCTGAAACATAAATCAGGATCTTTTTTCCAAATGGGATGTACAGAACAAAAGCTCCGAAGGCAAACTGTAAAGCAAATGCGCCACCCACAGTTCTTAAGCTAATATCTTTTCTACTTTTTGAGAGTAAAACAGCAAGTCCGATGAGGACCACCATTCCTACAAGGCTCATAATAATTTCCATTGGGTGAATCTAACTATTATTAGATGATAGACCACCATCTTCAACAGTAAAAGCAAAAGGAACTAAATTAATAGCACTTTTTGAAACAAGGACTATCTCATCTCTGGCTTGTAACAAAAGTCTAATAGAATCTTCTTGCCGAGATTCGGCTTCGAGTAAGACTTGTCGGCAACCACCGCATGGCAAAAAAGCGTTTGGAACTGCTATAGGTGAAGGTGATACTATGGCTACAGCTTCTATATCCTCACCAGGAAATTGAGATCCTGCTGCAAACACAGCGACTCTCTCTCCACAAAGGCCAGAGGGATAAGCCATATTTTCTTGGTTACTACCAACTACGATTGCACCAGATTTCATTCTTACAGCTGATCCAACCTGAAAACCAGAATATGGAGCATACGCTTTTGACGCTGCTTCGTGAGCTTTCTTTAAAAGAACTTTATCTATTTCGGGTAAGTCTAATGCATCGGTGGGTGTTAAGACACACCTCACCTCCATCTCTTCATAATTCATTCAAGCAAGATAGCACGAATTACTACAAAACAGGGCAAGGATCACCAAAGCTTGATAAAATCAATAACACATCAGCAACCGTTACAGCACCGTCACCATTAACATCACTAACACAATCGACAGCACACCCAAAGTCTGACAGTATCATTAATAGGTCACTTACTTCTACATATCCATTTGAATTCAGATCAAGAGGACAAAGAGAAACTCCATCACAATCGAATCCTTCTGAAGGATATATACAATCTGCAGGTTCAGTTGCATTTGGGTCATAGTTACAAGCATCCAACTCCATACATCCAGGAATACCAACAAGCTCAAGACAAAATAAATGGTCCGCTTGGGAACCGAAATCTCCTCCTGCTACGATTTGAGCTAAAACTGTACCCGACTCGTCAACCAGCTCATAGTTACCAGTAACCCCACCATAGGTCATTCCATCGCCATATGAATCCATAACAGATAATGTGTAACATCCAATTGCTAAACACGTGGTCTCAACATATTCCGTTTGGGCTGTTGCATAAGCTCCTCCCGACCATACTGTAGCTCCATTAGCATCTGAAACAGTCCATGTGGTCTCTCCAGGATAACTGTCCGTTAAAAGTGTAAGCGTTACTTGTGCACCACTTAATGTAACAAACTGAGTTGATAATTGATTATTTGAGATATCTTCATCTACACCATCTGAAGAAGATAAAACAACTGATACATCAATATCATGAGTTCCGTTCCCCAAATCCACACAAGATTCACCACTGGGACATAATGCTATATCGACAGATGTTCCAGAAGCTAAAGAACCAGTCCAACCCTGAGTTGTAGATCCCATTCCGTCAAGTGAATATGTAAGAGAGAAGTTGGTAATGGTTTGGATTCCAAGATTAACAATAGAAATGGACGGGGTAACAGCTGTTCCGCATCCATCTGGACTTAGCCCAGAAACACCCTGCACAGCGACATCCCAATCAGCGCCACCGACACCCTGAGTTATTGTTACGTTTGAATTAGATATATCGAAAAAGACATTGCCTTCTCCTTTTATTTTAAATCTAGCAGTTGTTGTTGTAATATTTGGGATTAATACTGAAGCTGAGCCACTATTCGAAACTCCAGTGGCTAACACCGTAGGAAATGAGTAACCTCCATCAGTGGAAAGAGAAATCTCAACCGTAGAGCAGTTTACAGGAGATTGATTTGTTCCTGCTACATCCCAAGTAATAGTAGCAAAACCATTTGGCACTGACCCACTGTTAGGTGAGGTAACAACAAAAGGCCCCGAATTTCCGTCAACAGAAAGTGACAATAACTCATCAACAAATGCTCCTCCTCCAGCGACATTATCTCTCACAGAACACTTAAACTGAAGACCTCTAGAGTATGATGGTAAGTGCTCACCAATTGTTGTTGTGCCATTAACCAAATCTGATATACGAGGGAATACACGGGTATTTGACGTGGTTGAAGACCAAGATCTAAATATAGGTTGGTTACCTGAAGGATTAGTTAGATTGCCATCACTACTTGATGTCTGGGGTCCTAAATCGTATTGCTCCCAGTTATATGTTATAGCATCTCCATCAGAATCTAAACCTGAGGCTATGAGTTCAAATGGAGTATTTGCAGGAATAGTTGAACCGCTATTAAAA
>JABISU010000256.1 GCA_018700255.1 Flavobacteriales bacterium
TACAGATTCTCATTATGATGACCCTGATAGAAAGGGACGTCATGTGGCTTTTTTGTCACGATTAGTAACAGACCATGGCATAGCAGCATTAGGAATAGGTTGTAATGAATATACTGCTGTGTGTATTGGTGAAGATGGCTTTGCACATTGTTACGGTGAGTATCCACAATATCAGGAACAGGTATATTTTTTGCGACCTACATGTCTCGAAGTTCCTGCACCAGATTGCCAACAGGGAATTCCATTAGATTGGGGATTTGAAGGTGGTGCTCTTAATGTTTATGTTGTTGATGCAACTGAGCCGGGAAATAGAGGACTAGATTTAAATGATTGGTCTACTGGAATCGGTGGTGATTGGGAGAATTGGTGGGTGGAGGATGGTGAGTTAATGATTTCAGAGATGTCTGAAGAGCCTGAATGTTCGGTGAGTTCAGTGAACTCAGTAATTGACTTTTCTGAATTAGAAATGGAGTTTATCGAAATAAAAAATTTATCAGGAGGTGACTTCTCAATTCGGTTACCAATTTCTACATCAATAACAATTTCAGATATGTCTGGTAGGATTATTCAGAACCTGGGTGAGATAAGTGCTGGTGAACACTTTGTTAGAGGGTTGAACTCAGCTGGATGCATTATTGTGAATGCGAAAAATAGGGAGCTGCAGTCTGTAGTTTATTGCGATTAAACCTAAGTAAAAAACTTATCATCGAAATTCAGGAGGTAGAGTTCTTTTTCCGCCCTTGTAAAAGCAGTGTAAAGCCATCTAAGCCAATCCTTATTAAGCATCTCCTGGGTCAGATATCCTTGGTCTAAAATTACCGCTGGCCACTGACCTCCTTGGGCTTTGTGACAGGTCAGACTGTATGCGAACTTGACTTGTAAAGCCCGATAGCACGGGTCGGAAATTACAGCTTTGTGTATCGCTGATTTTGTGCGAAGGTCGGAGTAATCCTTTGCGATGGCGTGGTAAAGCTCTTTGGTTTCTGATTGAGGAAGCGAAGGTCTAGAATTGTGTAATATGCTCCGTAGGATAGTTACTGAGAAGGATGGATAGTCGGGGAAGTCAGATAAAATCACATCAACTTCAGCAAATTCGTGTCCGTATCTCGTGAAGCGGGATCCGATTCGGGAGACTTCAAGCATGTCACCGTTTGCGATTAATTCTATGGGCAATTCTTTGTGGTCTTTAAGCCAAAAATAATCATTCCTCACCACCATTAACCTATCTCCAGCATTGATATCGTCCTCTAACCACAAAACTCGAGTACGTATTTGGCCATTAAAAAGAACCGCTCTTTTATTCGAACGCGTCACCACAATCACACCCTCCTCCCCGTAACGCCCGTGCAGAGTTTCTAAGGTATCCTGCAGTTCGAGACCGGGAAGCCTGACCACGTCTGGACCTACACTAAGATCGATTTTAGGGAAGTTTATTTTTCCTTCTGAATCCGCATTTTCAATATCTAACCTAAGTGCATGAGCATTGGCAAGTATGCTGCTGTCTAACTCTTGCCTCACAACCTCAGTAAGTTCAACAGTGGCGATTGTTAAGCTGTGCATAGAGGCGAGACGCGACTCTTGAAGAGCAGGACTTGAAGAACAACCAACAGGAGGTAGTTGAGCGTCATCACCAACAAGGACGAGCCTGCAATCGACCCCAGAAAATACATACTCGAGTAAATCGTCTAAAAGGTTAGTCACAAGTCCGCTAGACTCGCCAATCACTGATGCCTCATCGACAATAAAAGTGGTTTTCTTAAATAAATTGGGAGCTATTTTATAGACGTCTGAGCCGTCAGATCGCCTTGCCCCAACATAAATTCGTCTGTGAATTGTTGAAGCGCTTATCCCGCTATAGGATGCCATGACTTTTGCCGCACGCCCTGTGGGAGCGAGTAGTACAGTTGAAACACGAATCTCTCTTAAAGTCCTAACAATCGCTCCAATAGACGTGGTTTTCCCAGTTCCGGCATATCCTTTAATAATTAAAGTACATCGCGGCTTTTTAGAAATCGAGAATTTAGAGAATACATGGACAAGTCGCTCCTGCCCCTGAGTTGGAGTGTGTGGGAATTGAGATCGAAGTCTTGAGGCTAGCTCTTTTGGAGTGTGACTTAACATTCAAAGGCGAAGTTACAAGCGCTATGCTTATGTATTGCGCAAAGTATGTTGTAGTTTCGTTGCTCGAAATATAATTTTTATGAATAAGAATAATATAGACTACGGTAAGTATGTGATTTCTGCATTTTTACTGCTCTCAGGTTTAGTTTCAGTGGTGAAATATTTACTAGGCGATGCTCTAGAAAGTCAGCCTTTAGGAATGTTGTTTGCTGGATTAGCTTTGATTTTTGTTGGAGTCATCGCTCTGCCATCTGTGCTCGATAAAATCGATACGAAAACCTATAAGTGGTTGCTGATTTTTGGAGTTGTAGGATCGTTATGCTTGTCATTATCTGTTGTGATGTCAGTAAATGATGAGATTGTATTTCAAGAAACTAAGGTTAAGGTCCAAGCCCAAACAATTCAACGTCTAAAAGACATTCGTGAAAGTCAACTTGCTCATAAATCGATATACGGTACTTATGCTGTGGATTTTGATAGCCTGAAATCTTTCATTAATGCAGTTGTTGTACCAGTAACATATAACATGGGGTCTTTCCATGACACTCTTCCTGAAAGAAAAAGCTTTGAGAACGGTTATGTAATTAAGCGTGTTGACTTAGATAGTGTTTCTGAAATTATCGGAGTTTCACAGCCGCAGCTATTATCGGATATTCAAGAGGATAACAGTCCATTTAAAATCAGAGATACCATTTACACAAGTTTTTTCGCAGAAAATTTCACTCCAGAAATACGTACATCTTCAAAGCTTCCTCATTTTATAATGAATGAAATGCCTTTTAACCCTTTAACAGGTGAGCGTTTTATTATGAAAACGGGTATTGTAGAGGTGGGAGGTCTTTGGCAGCCAACTTTATTGGTGCAAGACCCTACACCTTTCGGTAGAGTTAAAGTAAAGAAAGATACTCTAAGTTTCGGGTCAACTTCCGAAGCTCATACAGATGGAAACTGGCGAAACTGATAAAGTCCTTGAGACGAAAGTTGAACCCTTCGGTTTGTTGCTTCGATGGGACGGGTTCGAAGTTCAATGGGCTTGGATGTCTAAAATAAATGATTTTGTAAATTATTCTTTTGGCTCAAGAGAGGTGAATCAACCATCTATGCTCCCTGAGGTAATTAGGGCT
Organism: Flavobacteriales bacterium; assembly: GCA_018700255.1. The sequence goes on from JABISU010000256.1 coordinate 3,246, forward strand.
TTAAAAAGTAGATCTGGAACTTTAGAAACGGTACTTTATGCACGCAGGTTTTCCCCTGTTACTATGCTGCCGGCTATAGTGTTAGAGGGAAGTGATGAATCAGCTTCTATGTGGTTTAATTTTCACAACGCTGTTGTTTTAGAGTCATCATCATCAGATAAAAAATCATTATTGCGCAAACAGCATTTAGAGTCTGTAGAAGGCGAGCCTGTCTTTATTGAGAAAACTGATGAAAATTGGGAGCATTCAGTCATCAATTCTTTTCCACAAGCGAGGGGAATTGTGAATAGAGCTGCTGATATGAAGCTAGCAGTAGCTGATTCTAGGCAGAATGTGGGAAAGTGGATAATCCGCGTAGATGTGGGA
>JABISU010000258.1 GCA_018700255.1 Flavobacteriales bacterium
CATACTCAGGGTTCCATGCGCGATATCCGGGCATAAATACTCCTTTGTAATTATGTCGTTCTACAAAAACGTGTAAAGTTTCTCCATAAGTGTGAATAGCGCTTAAAACAACTTCACCATTGTCGTCTGATAACACCCTAGGTTCAAATGCGCTTTTTGCCCCTCTTTTAGTGGTCTCATCATAGCTTTTACGAGCATCTTCAACCCAAAGCGCAATGCACTTCACTCCATCACCATGGTCATTGAGATGGTTGTTTAACTCGCCGCCTGATTTCAGAGGGGTAGTTAGAACAAGAATGATTTTACCTTGCTTTAAAACATAAGAAACAGAGTCTTTATTTCCTGTCTCAAGACCTTTGTAGGCAAGCGGTTGAAATCCCCATGCCGTCATATAGTAAAACGCACTTTGCTTGGCATTTCCGACAATAATTTCTACATGATCAGTTCCTAAAATTGGCAGAAAATCTTCAGCTTCAGGAATTACTTTATCTAAGGAGGGAATCTTATTCTGTAACATAATTTTGTTATTTAACCCAAGATTTATAGTACTCAGGATATTCAAGGTCTAACGCTTGTTGAGTGAGGTGTAGTGGTTTGAAGGTATCAACCATAACAGCTGTCTCTGGAGTCCCTTTCTTTCCTATGCTTGCCTCTATGGTTCCAGGATGCGGGCCATGTGGAATGCCAGACGGGTGAAGTGTTAGTTGCCCGGGTTTTATCCCCACTCGACTCATAAAATCCCCATCAACATAGTAAAGCAACTCATCCGAATCTATGTTACTATGGAAATATGGAGCTGGAATTGATTCTGGGTGATAATCATATAGACGTGGCACAAAGCTGCAAATGACAAAGCCTGCAGATTCAAAGGTTTGGTGAACGGGTGGTGGTTGATGTATACGCCCTGTAATGGGTTCAAAATCCTTGATATTAAATGCATAAGGGAACAGATATCCATCCCAACCAACTACATCGAAAGGATGGCATGTGTAGACATAATCGTGAATCATTCCGTTTTTTTGAATTTTCACCAGATAGTCACCAAGTTCTTTGTTAACAACGAGCTTGTTTGGAGTCCTGAAATCACGTTCGCAAAAAGGACTGTGTTCTAAAAGCTGTCCGAAGTTGTTTCTATAGCGTTTAGGAGTAAAAACAGGTTCAGTAGAAGACACGATTAGGAGTCTGTTTTCATCCGACTCAAACTTAAATCGGTATATAATCCCTTTAGGAATTACTAAGTAGTCCCCCTCACTAAATTCCATATTGCCAAAAGTGGTTTCTAGAACCCCATGGCCATGATGAATAAAGATTGTTTCATTTTGATCCGAATTTTTATAGAAAACTTCTTCTTCGATTTTAGGTGGCGAAGCGAGTTCAATATTGAGATCAACATTAAACATAATTGGCACCCTAGAATCGATATAATCTTTCCCGGGCTTGACATTAAATCCTTCTATTTTTCGGGATTTCAAATTACATTTGACGGCAATCTCAGGCTTCACATCAACACTGCCCAAGATTTCTTTTACCATCGTAGGACTGTTGTAGTGATATAAATTAGATGTGACACCAGCAAAGCCAGCTGTGCCGAACACCTGTTCGCTGTAAAGCGCCCCATCTTCTCTTCTAAACTGAGTATGTCTCTTGTGAGGGATTTCCCCTAATTTCTGGTAAAAAGGCATTTTTTCGCTTAATTAGATACTTCGCTAAGTTACTTATTCCAAATTGGTTTTACCGGCATTTATTATTTGTGCATACCAAGGAAGATTACCCTCCTTTGTGAGTGACCATTTAAGGCTGAGCTTTTGACCTATTCTTAAAGCCACACCTTTAGAGAGGTTGTTTTTCCTCAATACAGCAGATGTTTTAATACCATATATTTGAGAAATTTCCCAAAGTGTTTGGCCTGAACGAACGACATGCCAAGAGTATGCCGCATAATTCTTCTTAGGCTGTAAATAAACCTTTTCGCCATCAGTAAAGAGATAATCCTTAGAAACCTCATTGTATCTACGGAACTGCCAAGCCATCATCTCTAAATCATTACTAAGGCTTTTGGGGGAGTCCCCTTTTCGAGCAATAATATATTGAATTCCGTGGTCAGTAGTTCTTACATCTCGTCTTTGACGTTGAATTCCAATATACGCAGATGGACTATTATTATTTGTTTCGGAATTTTCCTTAACATCATCTTTCTTATTTACACTAGTCATCGCTAAATCGTCTAACTCCTCAGAGTCAAGACGATTCAAATCATGACGCTCTATCAGTGTGATTAATAAATTCGAATACTTAGGGTTGGTTGCATAACCACACTTTTTCAACCCCTTAGCCCATCCTTTATAATCGTCTAAGTCCAAATCAAATAACTCCGCATACCGTTCCCTCAACAGAAACTGGCTGTGATCTTCATAACTATCGCGTGGATGATCGTAAA
>JABISU010000259.1 GCA_018700255.1 Flavobacteriales bacterium
GGAAATTACAGATAGCCACATGCATGACTTAGGAAAGTGGATGTTTGCAATTTCTATGTTGTGGAGCTACCTATTCTTTAGTCAGTTTATGCTAATCTGGTATTCTAATATACCTGAGGAGGTCACTTACTACGTAGGCAGAATATTCACGGACTATAAGGTTCCATTTGTAACGATGTTCCTCATAAATTTTGTAGTTCCTTTTCTAGTTCTTATTTCGAGAGACACAAAGCGTAATCCAGCTTTCTTATTACCTGTCGCTGTTTTAATTTTTATAGGACACTTTACAGATGTCTATTTACTTGTTATTCCTGGTACAATGTTTAATCACAATGTATTTGGACTATTTGAAATAGGTTTATTCCTTGGGTTCCTTGGGTTATTCATAAACAGAACTCTAACGACACTGTCTAAAGCTCCTCTGATTGCGAGGAATCATCCGATGCTTCAGGAGTCTAAAGACTTAAATTACTAACCCTATAAAGAAAACTGACGTATGAAACTTCTCATTCTTTTAGTCATCGTTGTAGGCGTAATAGCCGTAGCACAATTGGCTAAAATATATCAACTCTCTGCACGTATGCGAGGCCATCGTGAAGAGGAAATATCTGAAGCGGATACCCGTATGAATGGTACCCTTTGGATTGTGTTTATGATTGTATTCTATGCAACTACCATATGGCAATTTGTTCGCTACGGGGATTATCTACCACCCTCGGCTTCTGCTCATGGGGAATCGGTTGATACTCTTATGAACTTCAACCTTGCGATAATCATTTTCGTGTTTTTTGTTGTTAATACCCTGCTATTCATTTTTTCTTACAAGTATCGTTACAATAAGAATAGGAAGGCTCTTTTCTTACTTCACGATAACAGGTTAGAGCTCATTTGGACAGTTGTTCCATCTATTGTGTTAGCTGTGATTATTATTTTCGGACTTAAAACTTGGTCGGAAATGACTGGACCTGCATCTGACGACGCAATTAGAGTTGAGCTTTATTCTAAGCAATTCGATTGGACAGCTCGTTATTCTGGTGATGACGGTCAATTCGGTGCTACAGATTTTAATTTGATTACTCCTTCGAATCCTCTCGGAATAATTACTGAGAAAGGGATGAAGCTTGCAAATATTAAGGTCTCCAATAAAATCAACAAACTTCAGGCGACTCTGGATTATGAAAAAGATCATTTATTAACTGAAAAAGCTGAAATTGAAGCAACTCTTCATGGTGGAGATTCTCATGGGCATGACGGGCATGATTCCCACGAACCTTCCCCTGAACACAAAGCACATTTAGAAAGTAGACTTCACGATATTGAGACAGTGCTTTCTTCTGGAGAAGCTCTTGTGATGACGGAGGCTGCTTATGAAGCTATGGAAGATAAGATCTACCGTTTAGAGCGCCATTTACAGCGTATTCTTGAGCTGCAGCCATATGAGTTTAGTGATGGACTAAGTGGTTGGCAAGTCGGTAAAGATGATAGGATAGTCAAAGGCGAATTTCACTTGCCTATCGGTCGTGAAATAGAATTCATTTTCAGGTCACGTGATGTTATACACTCAGCATTCATGCCTCACTTCAGAGCTCAAATGAACACAGTACCTGGCCTACCAACTAGATTTAAGATAACACCAACAATTACAACAGATAGTATGCGAACGATTCTAGACGATCCGGATTTCAACTACATTCTACTCTGCAATAAAATTTGTGGATCTGCTCACTTTAATATGTCTATGGATATTGTTGTTGAATCACAGGACAAATACGATGCGTGGCTTGCTGAGCAGAAAGTTTATGCATCTGAACAGAACTGATTATGGGAAATACTAATCACAAAGAAAGCTTCGTCTCGAAGTACGTCTTCACTCACGATCACAAGATGATCTCTAAGCAGTTTCTTATCACTGCTATATTTATGGGGTTCGCAGGGGTAATGATGTCTGTCCTTTTCCGCCTTCAACTTGGATGGCCTGGAGAAAGCTTTGCTGTACTTGAGACATTCATGGGCAAATGGGCTCCGAATGGAGTCTTAGATAGAAATGCTTATTTAGCATTAACAACAATCCACGGAACTATTATGGTCTTCTTTGTTTTGACAGCTGGATTGTCAGGAACCTTTTCAAATCTACTAATTCCACTTCAGATAGGAGCTAGAGACATGGCATCGGGTTTCTTAAATATGCTTAGTTACTGGTTCTTTGCTGTATCTAGTGTTATGATGCTTTTCTCTCTCTTGGTTGAGGGCGGAGCGGCTTCAGCTGGTTGGACGATATATCCACCTTTAAGTGCCTTACCTCAATCTATACCTGGTTCAGGTATGGGAATGACTCTTTGGCTATTTTCCATGACTTTGTTTGTTGTGTCTTCACTACTTGGTTCTTTGAATTATATAGTAACGATAATAAACCTTAGAACAAAGGGGATGAGTATGACTCGTTTACCTCTTACTATTTGGGCTTTCTTAATCACCGCCATTCTAGGTGTACTTTCATTCCCGGTTCTTGTATCTGCTGTTGTACTTCTTATGATGGACAGAATGATGGGAACGGCATTTTACTTAAGTGACATATTTATTGGAGGTGAAGCACTTGATGCAACTGGGGGGTCACCCATTTTATTTCAACACTTATTCTGGTTCCTAGGACACCCTGAAGTTTACATCGTTCTTCTTCCTGCCCTTGGAATAACCTCTGAGGTAATCGCGACGAACTCACGCAAGCCTATTTTCGGATATAAGGCGATGGTTGGTTCTTTGATGGCTATTGGATTCCTTTCGTTTATCGTTTGGGCTCACCATATGTTCGTCACAGGAATGAATCCATTCTTGGGATCGGTATTCGTGTTTACGACTCTTCTGATAGCTATACCTTCAGCGGTTAAAGCGTTTAACTACCTTACAACTCTTTGGAAAGGCAACCTACGTTTTACGCCTGCTATGCTCTTCAGTATAGGGCTTGTAAGCACATTCGTTACTGGTGGTCTAACAGGAATTATTCTTGCTGATTCAGCTCTTGATGTAACAGTTCATGATACATATTTCGTTGTTGGTCACTTTCATATCGTGATGGGACTATCTGCAATTTTCGGAATGTTTGCAGGAGTTTATCATTGGTTCTCTAAGTTGTTTGGTACTATGATGAACACAAAGCTTGGGTATGCTCACTTCTGGCTTACAATTATTTGTGGGTATGGAGTTTTCTTTCCAATGCATTTTGTTGGACTTGCAGGAGCTCCTCGCAGATACTATGATGCTTCGCATTTCGACTTCTTGAGTGAAACGGCAGATTTACAACCGATTATTTCTGTGTTTGCTATTATAGGGTCATTAGCACAATTAATTTTCTTATTCAACTTCTTTTACAGCATCTACCGTGGACAGAAAGCTGTACAGAACCCTTGGAAAGCGAATACGCTTGAGTGGACAACACCAGTTGAGCATATTCACGGTAACTGGCCTGGTGCATTGCCAGAAGTTCACCGTTGGGCTTATGACTATAGTAATCCTGCTCATGAAGAAGATTTCGTTCTTCAGACTACACCACTTAAAGAGGGGGAAGAAGGTCATTAGACGTTATTTTAGATAAAATATTAAGAACCCTTCGGAATTTTTCCGGAGGGTTTTTGCTTTTAGATTACCTTGCACTTATGGAGCCTAATGCAGATTTTGATATGAGGGATAATTCTTCTCAGAATACAGACAGTGAATTTGAGCAGGTATTAAGACCGGCACATTTTGATGATTTTACTGGTCAGAGAGCTGCTATGGATAATCTACAGATATTCGTTGCTGCTGCAAAACAGAGAGATGAAGCGTTAGATCATGTACTCCTTCACGGACCTCCCGGACTCGGGAAGACGACTTTAGCATACATTATAGCAAACGAGATGGGTGTGAATATCAGGACCACATCGGGTCCTGTATTGGATAAGCCAGGTGATCTTGCAGGTTTACTCACGAGCCTTGAAGAAAACGACATTTTATTTATTGATGAGATTCACAGGCTTAGCTCTATTGTAGAAGAATATCTATATAGCGCTATGGAAGACTATAGAATTGATCTTGTTATTGACACAGGGCCCAACGCTCGAACCGTTCAGATTGATATTAATCCATTTACTCTTATCGGGGCAACGACAAGGTCAGGGCTTCTAACATCACCCCTTAGAGCA
>JABISU010000260.1 GCA_018700255.1 Flavobacteriales bacterium
AAATTTAAGCTCGAATCTAAAATTGATAAGAAGGGGCAGATGAAGGACTACGTAAGTTCTTCTCAGCTTGTTATGGTTCAAGTTTCAAAAGAACCAATTAGCACAAAAGGACCTAGGCTCACTGCTGAGGTTACTTTGCCTGGTAGATTTTTAGTTCTAGTACCCTTCTCGGATAAAGTAAACCTATCTTCTCGTATCAAAAGTGAGAAGGAAAGGAATCGACTTTCTAGTCTTATAAAGAGTATTCGCCCGCCTGGATTTGGGATTATTGTAAGAACAGTAGCTCAGGAGAAAGGATCAGCAGATTTACATAGTGATCTGTCCGATTTAATCAAGCGTTGGGAAGAGCTTTTTAATGGTCTAAAAAGAGCGAAGCCAGGAAAGAGAATCTTGGGGGAGTTAAATAAAACAAGTACAGTTCTTAGAGATGCTCTAAGGCCGGAGTGTGAGCTAATCCGTGTGAATGATGAAACGTTAGCTGATCAGGTAAAGACTTATCTTGGGAGTATAGGCTCGGATAAAGTTGATATTGTAAAGTTTACAAAGGATTCAGATCTTTTTAATTCTCTATCGATTCATCGTCAGATAAAAGCGACTTTCGGTAAGAAAGTAAATCTTCAAAGTGGTGCGTATCTTATTATAGAACAAACAGAAGCTATGTTCGTCATTGACGTAAATAGTGGTGGGCGAAAAAAGGGTGCTAGCAGTCAAGAGGAAAATGCTCTTCATACAAATATCGAGTGTGTTGATGAGATTGCTCGTTTACTCCGCCTTCGTGATATAGGAGGTATCGTAGCCATAGATTTCATTGATATGGCTAAGAAAGAGCATAATAAGCAGCTTACTGACGCGATGAAGTTAGCTATGAAGGTAGATAAGGCCAAGCATAACATCGCTCCACCAAGTAAGTTTGGAGTAATAGAACTAACACGTCAACGAGTTAGAGATGTTGCAAATGTGCAAACACAAGACCGATGTCCTTCTTGTAATGGAACGGGGTCTGTACAGGCTGCGATATTAGTAACAGATACGATTAAGTCTAGCCTGAAGTATTTATCCAAAGGAGAAGGACAGAAAAAGCTAACTCTTTTCGTTCACCCAATTTTAGAAGCATACTTAATAAAAGGCGAACCATTAAAGGTATTTAAAGGTTGGTTTGGGACATCAATCCGAATCGAATGGGAGATGGAATTTGGATTAACTTTAGAATTAGAAAGTAACTCATCAATGGAGATATTAGACTTTACTATCTATAATGAGAGAGGAGAGGAACTAACTATCTGAAAACACAATGATTATTCGAAGTCTTTAGGGTAGCATAAGAACGATTTCCTTACTGGTTTTGTTAAAAGCTCAAAGCTGAGGTGATCGTTAGATTCTGCAAAATCTCTTGTGGTACCGTCTTTGTTTTTTATTATAATGCCGTTGGGTGTATAAGCTCTATTCTCGATTGACTGATTTGAAACAAAATAAGATGCTTCGTCGATAGACAAGCCCCATTTTGTAGCAATCAAATTGATTTTTTCATTCACTTCTTCAGTTGTGAATGGATGCGGTCTAAGTTCGATGCGGAACAGTTTTCTATCAAGCAGTCTCGAGCTTAATGAGGAAAGAACTTTATCACTGTGATGTCTCCATGCCTTCATGGCACTGAAAACATCTGAATCATCGAGTTCACAAAAAGAATCGATAATGTTGGGAGTTGATATAAATGATTTTTTATCAAAATCGTTATTAATAAATCTAGAAAGTGCAGGTGTTGCAAATATTTCGCTGCCAGATTGTGCCAGTTGTTTTGCTCTACGTAAAACAAGAGTTAACATGTGTTCTGCACAGAGAACAGTTCTGTGAAGGTAAACCTGCCAATACATAAGTCTTCGCGCAACAATAAATTTTTCGACACTATAGATTCCTTTTTCTTCTACTACCAATTGATCATTAGAAACAGACAGCATTTTTATAATTCTTTCACTGCCTACTTTACCTTCAGTTACTCCGGAATAAAAACTGTCACGAGCGAGGTAATCAAGTCTATCCATATCAAGTTGAGAAGAGACGAGTTGGTGTAAAAACTTCTTAGAGTATTCGTTCTTAAAAATTTTGATTGCTAAAGTTAACTTTCCATCGAAGTCTTTATTCAGCCGATCCATTATCATAATGCTTATGTCTTCATGATGCACGCTCTTAACAATGCTGTGCTCTAACGCATGGCTGAAAGGGCCGTGACCAATATCGTGAAGGAGAATTGCGAAACAAACTGCCTCGTCCTCTTCTCTTGTAATTTCAACCCCTTTTGTTCTTAGGACATCAACAACTTCTTGCATAAGAAACATGCTCCCCACCGCATGTTGGAACCGGTTGTGAACGGCACCTGGATACACGAGATGGCTCAATCCTAGCTGGCTTATGCGCCTCAGTCGTTGAACATATGGATGGTCAAGAATATCTATAGTAAATGAATGGCGCAGAGTAACGAAACCATAAATGGGATCGTTTAATATTTTATAACGATTTGTCTTTGACATAATTGTTGACATGAATTTAGAATACGAAACGTAGATTAATTACGTTGATGTTTCTTTGCGCAAGATACTTAAGCACATGACGAGACAACCACATATACTTTGGGCCGATGATGAAATCGATATGCTCAAGCCTCATATTCTCTTTCTCGAAGGTAAGGGATTTCAAGTAACCCCTGTAAATAGCGGCGTGGAGGCGTTAGAAGAGGTGGAGAAAAAAGTATTTGATTTGGTCTTTCTAGATGAAAATATGCCCGGAATTAATGGTATCGAGACGCTTCAACGTATCAAAGTACTTAGAGCCCATCTTCCGGTAATTATGATTACTAAGAGTGAAGAAGAGCATATTATGGAGGAAGCCATAGGCTCTAAAATCAGTGATTACCTTATTAAACCAGTCAATCCTAACCAAATTTTGCTTGCAGTTAAGAAATGTCTTGATGGAAAAAGGCTCTTGAGCGAGAAGGTTATGACTGATTACCAAAGGGAGTTTCGAGAGTTGGGGATAAAGATGATGGGGAAAATGGATGTTAAAGATTGGTATGATGTGTATGGACGTTTAACTCACTGGACTCTTGAGTTAGAGAATTCGGAGGATGACAGTATGCAGGAAGTCCTTTCCATGCAATTTGAAGATGCAAACAGACAGTTTGGGAAGTTTATTGAGAATAATTATGAAGGATGGATACGTGCTGGAGATGAAGGATTAATCTCTGAGGTGCCTATACTTTCACATAGGGTTCTTCCCCATTTCTTGCCAGAAGCAATTAAATCTGCTGATGGCAGGCAGGTCTTTCTAGTTGTTATTGATAATCTTAGGTTAGATCAATGGAGAGCTATTGAGCCCTTATTGAGCAATTTGTTTTCTGTCATAAAAGATGATACATATATGAGTATTCTTCCAACGGCTACTCAATATGCAAGAAACTCTCTTTTTGCAGGATTACTACCTGCGGACATTAAGCGATTACACCCCGAGTGGTGGACTAACGAAGATGAAGAGGGATCTAAGAATAAGTTTGAAGACCAGCTATTAAATGAATTGCTGAAACGACTTGGGATTAATGGAAGGACAAGCTATCATAAAGTGGCAAACTTAGTTACAGGCAGGAAATTACTTGATCAATTTCATGAAACAAAGGGGGAGAGTTTAACTACGATAGTCTATAATTTCGTGGATATGCTTAGCCATGCAAGGACTGACATGGAAGTGATTAAAGAACTTGCAGACGATGAAGCAGCATATAGGAGTTTAACTTTAACATGGTTTGAGCATAGCACGTTAAGGGAGATGCTAGAAAAAATGGCTAAGGCTAATGCGCGTGTCATTATTACGACTGATCACGGGACTGTAAAAGTCAACAGTGATATTAAGGTTCGTGGAGATAGAAGCACTAACAGCAACCTTCGTTATAAAGTCGGGAAGAATTTGGGGTACAATCACAAAGAAGTGTTTGCTGCGGAAGACCCAGAAAAGTTTGGTTTACCTAAGGCAAATGTTAGCTCAAGTTATGTATTTGCAAGGGATAGGGATTTCTTCGTGTATCCTAATAATTATCATCAATTTGTAAAATATTTTAAAGATACGTTTCAACACGGAGGGGTTAGTTTAGAGGAGGTTATAATCCCTTTTGCCATTTTAGATTCGAAGAATTAACAAATGATGAGTATGAAAATTCTTCTAGAGGTTACAGGTTATAATCTTTCAGATCTACCTCTAGTTGCTGATAAGGTTGCTAATTTTATGCCAAACGATGGTGTTGTTGTCTTTCAGGGTGCAATGGGAGCAGGGAAAACCACACTAATAAAAGAAATATGTAAGCGTCTCGGAGTTGATGATGATGTCTCGAGCCCCACTTTCGGTTTGGTAAATGTTTACCAAAAAAACAATGGCGGAATCATAAACCACATCGACTTATACAGATT